>NZ_QTMM01000006.1:0-291966 GCF_003635445.1 Parabacteroides sp. AF17-3
TGTTTTTGCTGCGATTTTAGTAATTGCCGTCCGGTGCATACCCTCTACCTTTGCAGGGTGAAAGTGAATGATACCGGATGTTGTTAATCTTTGAAATCTGAAAAAAAAATGGCCGCAGGCCCTTATTTAGTTATAAATATTTATATTCTATATTAAAAGAGGAATTTCAGGACATTCCCGGGCGACTTGAAAAGTCTTCTATTAATAGGCTCATTATCAGAGAGGTATAGACACGAAGCAAATTCATTTTCATCTTGATATCAATTTCAAACTTAATTTGTATAGGGTATAAAAGATTATTGTACTGAAAATGAGAAGAATACGTCCGATATTTTTGGAAGTGCATTCCTGAATGTTCTTAGGATCATCCTGAACCAATTACAGGCAAATCTCATCACTATCATTGATTCAAATTTTTCAGAAATGAAACTTATATCTAAATTAATCATTTGGGGAAGTATTTTATTGCTCCCCTTGAACTCTTACGCTCAGATCACGAAAGGACTGAGTTATCAGGCAGAGACTGGAATCAGTTTTAGCGGAGGGGAACATACTCCTTTCTGGCTGACAGCAAATAAACAAGGACTTTCGTCCATTGAGAAGAATAACGGATATCTGCGTGCCGGAATCTTCCGGGAGTTGGAAAACGATAAACGTTTCTCATATGCTTTCGGGGCAGATCTAGCTGTGGCCTATAATTTTACATCGACTTTTGTGGTGCAACAATTGTATGCGGATCTGAAATATCGTTGTCTGGGAGTTAGTATAGGTAGTAAAGAAAGACACAGTGAATTCAATAATCCGCTTTTAAGTAGCGGGGGATTGACATTTTCGGGTAATGCTCGTCCAATCCCGCAGGTTCGTATCGGCATTCCGGAATATACCGTTGTACCGGGAACAAAAGGATGGCTGGCTTTCAAAGGCCATATCGCTTATGGTATATTTACGGACGATGGTTGGCAGAAGGATTTCGTGGCTCCGGGGAATAAATATACGGAACATGTACTCTATCATTCCAAAGATTTGTATGTGAAGATCGGTAATCGTGAGAAATTTCCACTGATTTTGGAAGGAGGCTTGGAAATGGCAGCCCAATTCGGAGGAAATGCATTTATTGGAGACCAAAAGATTGATATGCCGAATGGAATAAAGGATTTCTTTAAAGTGTTTATTCCGAGCGGAGGTGGCAGTGAAACTCCAACAGGGGAACAAACAAATGTTTACGGAAACCATTTAGGTAGCTGGAATTTTTCGTTAACCTGGTATGCTCCACAAAATTGGACAATTCGCCCTTATTACGAACATTATTTTGAAGATCATTCACAGATGTTCGGGGAATATGGATGGAAAGATTGCCTGGCGGGAATAGAAATAACATTTCCCAAAAATCCTGTCGTTAGCAGTTTCGTTTACGAATATATTTCAACAAAAGATCAGACTAGTCCCGTTTATTGGGATCATACACCGGAAATACCGGAACAGATAAGCGGAGCAGATAATTATTATAACCACTATATCTATAGCGGATGGCAACATTGGGGAATGGGAATCGGAAACCCTCTTGTCATGTCTCCCATCTATAATAACGACGGAGATATTGTTTTTAAAAGCAATCGGATGCAGGGACATCATTTTGGAATAATGGGTAACCCTTGTGCCGATCTGCAATACCGTATCCTTTTATCTGTTACCCGCAATTGGGGGACCTATGCGTTACCTTTTTATGAAATCAAAAAAAATGGCAATGCTCTAGCAGAGTTAAAATATACTCCCCATCAATTGAAAGGTTGGGATTTTACTGCTTCACTAGGGATAGACAGGGGAGCTATGTTAGGTAAAAGTGCCGGTGGTATGTTAACAATCAGAAAAACAGGATGGATACGATGAAAAGATATACAATAGCTGTGCTGCTGGTACTGATAGTTAGTGCTTGCGGAAAAACACCTATCAACGGTGACCTGGATGGGCGTTGGCAAATAATGAAAATAGAATATACTTCCGGAGAAGAAGAAACACCGGAGCGAGCTTACTACAGTGTGGCTTTGCATACAATCAACCTGATGCAAGTCGGAGGAACCAGTCAAACTGGAAATATGGAATATACCGGAGATTCACTATTTGTAGTCATGCCGATCAGTACAGTTGAAAACTTATTACCATTTGGCATGAACGGGACGGAACAACGTTTCGGTGTCAAAGAATTAACATCGAAACATCTGGTTTTACAATCAGATTATGCGCGGTTGGAATTCAGAAAGTTTTGATACTACTCTCTCCTAAATCGAAATAATAAAAACAAATAACAATATGAATATCATAATCAGAAATGTATTATTGGGGGGATTGCTATGGCTGGCAGTACCATTGGCGGCACAGGTTCCCCAGGATTTGATTGATAAGGCAAAAGCTGCGGGAATGACAGATGATCAGATACAGCAGGAAATTGCTAAGAGAATGGGACAATCAGGCGCAGGCCAAACAACTTCCAGGGCCTCCGATGCAGTAATTTCTGACCGGGTTATTGCTACTACTCCGGGCGAGGATAGTATCTCTCCGGAAGAACAACGCAAAAGGAATCTACCGGAAAACGATTTGAAAGAAACTGTTTTCGGACGAGAGATATTTTCTAATAAGAATCTGTCTTTTGAACCGGATCTGAATATTCCGACTCCTAAAAACTATATCCTGTCAGCCGGAGATGAATTGCTGATCAATGTCTGGGGAGATTCGGAATTGAATCTGAAACTGAAAGTTTCTCCCGAAGGAACAATTCTTATCCCTAATCTAGGCCCGGTATCTGTCAGCGGACTGACTATCGAAACTGCCGAAAACCGTATCCGACAGGAATTGGGACGGATCATGTCTACCCTATCGGGAAATACCGATGGAGCCAATACATTTGTATCTGTCAGTCTAAGTCAGATACGCAGCATCAAAGTCAATATTGTAGGTGAAGTCGTTGCTCCGGGAACCTATACCCTACCCTCTTTTGCCACTCTGTTTAATGCTTTGTATGCGGCAGGTGGAGTGAATGAGATCGGTTCGCTTCGCGGAATCAAAGTATACCGCAACAGTAAGGAAGTTGCAAAATTAGATGTATATGATTATCTCCTGAATGGCAAATACAATACGAATATCCGTTTGGAAGAGAATGATATGGTGATCGTTTCACCTTACGATCAGTTGGCTGTGGTTCGTGGAAAAGTAAAACGTAACCGCATTTTCGAAATGAAAAAAGGGGAAACTTTACAGCAACTGTTGAACATGGCCGGAGGTTTTACCGGAGATGCTTATAAGAAAGATGTCCGTATCAAACGAAAAGCCGATAGCCGTTATCAAATAGCGACTGTTACGGAAGATAAATATCCGACCTTTGCAATGATGGATGGCGATTCTTTGTTGGTAGACTCTGTAATTCCTTTTTATGAAAACCGTCTGATAGTGACGGGTGCAGTCTGGCGTCCGGGAGAATATGAGTTGAATGGAACTGTACATACCGTAAAAGGATTGATCAACCAGGCAGCCGGCCTGAAAGGTGATGAGTTTACCGGCCGTGCCCAGATTACCCGTTTGAATCCGGATTTCACAACAACAGTGATAGCCGTAGATATCCGTGGAATCCTGAATGGTACATCTCCGGATATAGAACTCAAACCGGAAGACATATTAAACATTCCATCCCTGTTTGATCTTCGCGAGCCTTATACGATCAAAGTAAGCGGAGCAGTGAATTATGTAGATACAGTCCTGCCCTACCGAAACAATCTGACGGTTGAAGATGCCATTATGATGGCCGGAGGTTTGAAGGAATCGGCAGCAACGGTCAATGTGGAAGTAGCCAGAAGAATTAAGGATACAAAAACTTACGAAAACAGTAATCGTACAGCCGAAGTGTTCAACTTTGAGTTGAATGACAATTTAGGACTGATATCCGTTGATGGAAAAAACAGTAATTCAGTCTTTACCCTTGAACCTTTCGATGAGGTGTATGTGCGTTTTTCACCGGGATATCAGGAACAGCAAGTGGTAAAGGTTGATGGTGAAATTACTTTCTCCGGTGATTATGTACTGGCAGAAAAGAATTCCCGTTTGAGTAATATCATAGCCAAAGCCGGAGGGATAACCCCTGATGCCTATGTAAAAGGAGCAAGCCTGAAACGCCAGTTGACAGAAGATGAGATGCGCCGCCTGGAAACTCTGCTGCAACTGAGTTCCAATAAACAGAGCCGTGACTCGGTGGCTTTATCACTGGAAAATATCAAAAATTATTCAGTCGGTATCGATTTGGAAAAAGCATTGGCTAATCCGGGAAGTGCCCACGATGTGGTATTGCGTGACGGGGATGAGCTTTATATTCCACAATTACAAAGTACAGTTAAGATAAACGGAGCCGTAACCTATCCGAACAGTGTGACTTATACCGAAGGAATGTCTGTCGGAAATTGTCTTTCACAAGCCGGTGGATACAATGATATTGCCCGTAAATATCCGATCGTAATCTATATGAACGGAAAGGTGGCAACGACAAAGAAAAGCTTTATCTTCTTCAAACGATATCCAAAGGTAGAACCGGGATGCGAAATCGTCGTTCCGACTAAGACGCAACGCGATCGTAAAACCAGCCTGGCGGAAGTTCTGAGCATAGCCAGTTCAACCACTTCGATGGCAGCCATGGTCACCTCTATTATTAATACAATGAAATAATTTTCAATTTTCAATCTTTAATTTTCAATTAACAAGGTGGATATGATTCAAATGAACACTCCTGACATAGATAATGCACAGGAGATCGATTTAATAGAATTGGCTAAGCGGTTGTGGGGGGAACGTAAATTTATTTTTAAATGTTGCGGAATTGCAGTTGTTGTCGGTCTTGTCGTAGCTTTCAGCATACCGAAAGAATATAGTACAACCGTAAAACTGGCACCCGAAACTTCCGACCCATCTAAAAAGATGGGAAACTTGGGCGGACTGGCTGCTATGGCAGGGATTAACCTGAACAGTACTTCAGGAGCGGACGCCATCTCCCCGGACCTGTATCCGGATGTAGTCAGTAGCATTCCTTTTTTACTGGAGTTATTCCCCGTACAGGTGACAAATGAGAAAGGTGATTATTCTGCATCCTTATATGATTATATGGATGATCACCAGAAAAGTGCGTGGTGGAGTTATGTGGTACAGGCTCCGTTCAAGTTGTTGGGTGTTGTGAAAGATTTGTTCTCAAAAGAAGAACCGGTAAGTAGTGGAGAATTGACTTCTTTCAGGTTGACAAAGGAACAGGCTGATGTTATAAATGCGTTACAACAACGCATTTCTGCCTCTGTGGATAAAAAGACATCGGTAATCACTGTATCCGTTCAGATGCAAGACCCGTTAATCTCGGCGAATATCACTCAAATTGTTTTGGAAAAACTTCAGGGATACATCACAAATTACCGTACCCAGAAGGTAAAGCAAGACCTTGAATTCACAGAGAAAGTATTCAGTGAAGCCAGGGAATCCTATTATAAGGCACAACGTGCTTATGCGACTTTTGAGGATGCCAACAAGAATATCATCTCTGCCAGCTACCGCACGGAACAGGAACGTTTAAAGAATGAAATGACATTGACCTTCAATGTTTACAATACATTGGCCCAGAAGTTGGAACAGGATAAACTCCGGGTACAAGAGCAGACACCGGTGTATACAATAATACAACCTGCCACTGTCCCTTTAAAAGCTGCCTCTCCCAAGAAGCCGCTGATCCTGATTGGGTTTGTATTCCTTGCCATATTCGGAGGAATCGGTTATCTGTTTATCAAAGACCTTTTCAAACCCAAAGAGGAAACTGAGGTTTTAGATATTGAATGATTTCTAGTATTGACATATTTTCTGAATGTCACTCTGCGATCTTTATCATTCTTATCATTATTTTGTCACTGAAGAATCCGGCTGTCTGCTGGTAGGCTTCAGGGAGGACTCCGTTACTTTCATTGTGAAAGAGGTATGGAATAAGGAACCTGTCGGCTTGCCGGAAGTAGACAGGTTGTATACTGAAATGCAGCGTATCGGGGAAATGTCCGGCTGCAACCAGTTCCGTATTCTGGCTCATGGCGGTTATCTGCCGGAGGCACTTTCCTTTGAACTGCATGGACTGACTGTTTCGGATGAAAGCTATCTCAAAAGCTTGGAAACGGGAAAGCATATTGAACTGTTTTCACATAATGAAGCGGCTTACCGGGCCATCGAGGAAGGATTCAAAACAAACAGGATCGGAGCCGTTGTACAGGCTACCGGTACAGGGAAATCCTACCTGATTGCCCGCTATATTGTCAATCATTCGGAAGATGATATAGTGGTTATCGCTCCCAACGTTACGATCATTGCCGAGATCAAAAAAGCAATCGGCAGGACAATGCCACATGTCGCCTACCGGACTTTCCAGGCATTAGTCCTGAATCGCGGTACAGTCGGTGAACTCAAAGCGGATCATATCATTATTGATGAGTTCCATCATTTCGGAGCGGAGGTATGGGGACAGGCTGTACAGGAAGTAATAGATAACAATCCGGAGGCGCGTGTACTGGGAATGTCGGCCACCCCGATACGTCCAGAAGAAATGCTCGATACGGTAGAGGTCTATTTCAAGGGAAACCTGTTCCATGAATTGTCTTTGTCTATGGCCTGGTATTATAAGATACTGCCTGTTCCTGTTCTGGTGCAGAGCGTATTCGATCTGAATAACCAGCTGGATAAGGTACAGCGTATGCTGAACAGGAGCGACTGTACATCTGAAAGGCGTAAGCGTATTCAGGATAAGATAAACTTTGCCCGACTGGACTTTCGCGGTTCGTTGAGTGCATCGGAACTGATCCGGCGTTATTTGCCAAAAGAGGTAAAGAAAATGCTTGTCTTCTGTAAAGACAAAGAGGACCTTCAGCATATGATTCCCGAAGTATCGAACTGGCTCGGACAGGCAGGCTTTGAAACGGAAACATTCGAGATTCATAACGGGCTGAGTAACCGGGAGAATGAAAAGACGTTGCGTCGTTTCCGTAGGGAAACGGGAAAACTACATGTACTTTTCTCTATAAATATGCTGATCGAAGGATTGCATGTGGAAGGAGTGGATGCAGCCATGTTCCTGCGACGTACAGAATCGTATGTGGTTGCCTTGCAACAGTTGGGTCGTTGCCTGAAAGCCGGTTCGGACCGTCATCCGGTGGTACTAGACTTCGTCAATAACCTTTCGGGCCGTTCTGTTTATGAAGCTATGTCAAGGGAGTTGGCTTATCATCCGGCAATCCGTGCCCCAAAGAGCTTTAAAGGCTTTATGGAATTTGAGGTAACAGGATTCCTGTCTGATATCCGTGCCCGTGTGGATGATATGCTGGCGGAGTTGGATGCGTGGCCGGTGATGTATGAACGACTGATCGAATATAAGGAACGTGAAGGACGCTGGCCGCAGGCTGCCGAAGGAAAACTGGGAAACTGGTGCAACACCCAGCGGATTGCCCGGAAGAAAGGGACGTTGTCGGAAGATTATATCTCGCAGTTAGACCGGATCGGTTTCGAATGGGAGGTACAGGACAGCCGCTGGATGAACTGCTTTGAAGAACTGAAAGCATTTATGGCTGTAGAACACCGTTGTCCCAAACGCGGCGAAAACAAACTGAATACCTGGTGCAATACCCAACGCCAAGCACGAAAGAAAGGTCTCCTTTCCAATGAAAGAATCCGGTTGCTCGATTCGATCGGGTTCTGGTGGGAACAGGATCTGGATTCGCTCTGGGCGGAGAACTGGCAGCAGATACTTATTTATTACAAGAAACATAAACGCTGGCCCAAAAGCAATGAAGGAAAAGCCGGCAGCTGGTGTAACACCCAGCGCAAGAACCGGAAACAAGGTTTACTTTCGGCTGAACGCATCGCCCGGATGGATGCCGAAGGTTTTATCTGGACTATCGATGATGTCTGGATGGAAAACTATGAAAAACTACAACAATTCTTCTCAGAAAACAACCGCTGGCCAACCGCCCGTGAGAACAAACTCGGCAGTTGGTGTTTCGTACAGCGCAGAGCCTTAAAAAAAGGTGAACTCCCTCCTACCCGTAAAAATCTTCTGGATAAGATCGCATTCCCCTGGAATTTAAAATAAAAAACGGGAAACCGCCGCTGCAGCCTCCCGCTTTCTAATAAACTACATAAAACACTTAAAAGAACAAACTTCTATTTTAGAACGCAACACCGAAGCGCACTCCCCAGTTGTTTATTCCGTCCATGGAATAAGTCAGGACTTTACTTTTGTTTGTTGCATAATTATAGTAAGCAGCTACGTGCAAACCGAATTTCTTTTCAGGAGTAAAGAAAATATTCATACCAACTTCAGGAGCTACATAGAATCCCCATTGACGGTCGTACACTTTCATTACATTCATATAAGTCGACATTTCACTGTATTCTGCACCTAATTTAGCTGAAACATAAGGTTCAAACTGTCCTTCGCGGGTAAAGCTATAACGGAATGCAGCACCAAAAGGCAACTGGAATAAAGAATGTTGCTGATCAGAAGTGATAGCAGATGTTTCGCTTACGTTGAGTGTCTGACGGTCAATATATTTATTGTTCGTGTGATAAGAAATAAATGCACCTATTGCAAAATTAGGAACCACATAATAACCGGCTTCACCATGAGCACCCCAACCGCTTGTCTTGTCGGCAAAGTCATTACCGAACGGAGAGTTGATATCCCAGTCGATATTGAAATACATATTGTTTACAACCTGGGCGCCAGCCAGTGAAGGAATCGCTAAACAGGCGATAAGTAAAGCGACTAATTTTATTGATTTATTTATCTTTTTCATAAGACTCAAATTTTACTGATTCGCGTTTAATTATTTCCTGATATATGGTGATTGAACAAATGCCTGATCAATTGCACGGATGGATAGCTGAGTATCGATCTTATTTGAACCGGACAATAAACCTGCCATATATGAAGTCCAGATAACCGGTAACTTTGCATCAGCAGTCTTTGGTGTCGGAGATTTCAGGTCGACCATTTCAGCAAGCAGTGAACCTACACTGTAGCTGTAAACAACAGGGTACGGATAATACCAGTCGTGCCAGTCATAACCCCATGTCGGTCCCCATCCCGGTCTCCAGTAATTAGGTGCCCAATAACCTGGGTAACCCCACCACCAATAATTGTTGTCATACCAGTTTGTAAAATAATTTACATTTTCAACAAAAGAAACCTGCAAACCCAGATCTGCTGTTTCTTTGTCCATTGTGCGAGTGTAACCACGGCTTTCCATGTTACTGATAATTGTGGAAGTGATATCGTCTGCTTCAGTTGCTGTCCAGTACTGAGGCTTCTCGCTGTTGCCAATTACCAGTACACTATCAGGAATGTAGAATGTGGTGAAAGACTTGAAATCGGTCTTACTATCATGATTTGTGTACACCACGAAATCATTATCCAGCTTTGACATATCCGGATCTTTCTGACAAGATGCCAGTAAAAGGATCAACAAGAAAAAAGGAATAATCTTTTTCATCTCATTTTAACGTTTAAAACAGTTTATACTATTATTTGTGCTTATATATAAGTTACTCATGAAACAACAATAAATTAAAAAAGGTTCTCTTCGATGTTATTTTGACTGTGTTAATTAACTTGTTGTAAGACTTCAAAACGCTCGTAAACGATAGTTAAAACGAGAAAAGGCCCGGAATAACTTACGCTATTCCAGGCCTTTCGATTATCTTTTAAAATAAATATTTATTTCAATGTCCCCTGTTGAGCATCCTGTATCATCTTTTCGTTGGCAAGGATCAGGATTTCCACACGGCGGTTCAGTGCACGTCCTTCCGGAGTGTCGTTGCTGGCAACAGGATCGTGAACGCCTTTGCCTTCATATTCCATGCGGCGACCGCTTACACCCTGGTCGACCATCATATAGTCGTATACGCTTTTAGCTCGTTTTTCCGACAAAGTCTGGTTGTAGTCCACCTTACCGGTGTTATCGGTATAACCAACGATCTTGATGTCGGTATCCGGATTTTCGTTCAGGCTGACAGCCAGTTTACGCAATGCACTGCGCGAAGCATCGCTCAATGTACTTGAATTAGTCGCAAACAGGATACCAGAATCGAAAGTAACTTTCAAAGCTTCACCATTATTAATGGTCTCAACGGTTGTTTCGGGAGGAAGAGTTGCTTCCAGCTCCTTCTTCTGTTTATCCATCTTTTTACCAATCAAAGCACCGGCCGTACCACCGACAGCAGCACCGATAACTGCTCCTAATGCTGTATTACCGGCCAATGCACCAATACCTGCACCGGCGGCTGCACCACCACCTACTCCAATGGCTGTTCCTTTACCGGTATTTGTCCATGTTCCGCAACTCGTAAATACTACTGCCATACATAGCAGTACTGATAATAGTTTTAAATGTTTCATCTTTTTGCTCTTTTATAAACTTTATATGAATATAACAGTTTATCAATCGAACATGTTGATAGAATCGCAATATTCAAGTTCGCCCTGCACAATAAAGCCTATTGCCTCGGGATCGAATTTGCCAACACCATCCTTCTGCGCATTCTTTACTACATATTCAATCAATTCATCCTCATCTATTTCAATGTCGGCATCATCGTCAGCATCATCGTTCAGATAACCGCGTGATTCGTAGAAATCGTAGATCAGGTCTACAATATAATTGATATCGTCATTGCTGAATTTGCCTTTCAATTCCTGGGGAAGATAGTTCTGAATAAATTTTACAGATTCGTCTTCATCGTAAATCAAATCGTCTTTGTCGCTCATAACTTTTTCAGTTTAATTGGTTACATACTTATGCAAAGATATTGCTTTAATTGAGATTTAAAAAGAATTATATGCTATTTGATCAAATCGTCCAAAGCATTATTTCCTTCCTTCAATATGTTATCGATGATGCCATGCTTTGTCTGGATTGTCAGATAAGTGGCTTTCAACTTTGTGATACCGATCATTTCATCTGTAGAAAGTTCGGAACTATACTTATCATATTTTGTTTCGGCAAATTCGATATATTTCTTTTCCACTTCTTCCCAATCTGCCTTAGAATACTTATCGGCACCAGCCTGTACTTTTTCTACGAACTTCGTGAAGTCCTTTACATACGATTCTTTAGATTCCCCGCAACCGCTTAATGTAAAGAGAGCCATCACAGCAACCATCATCATTAAAAACCTTTTCATATTCTTTTCCTTTTTAGATTAATGTTGCAAATGTAAACAAAAAAAGACCCGGATTTACAACAAACCCGAGTCTTAATCAATTTTCAATTTTTAATTTTCAATTCTTAAAGACCAACCCCTCCCCTTCGCGATCGATCGTGATCGGACGGTTCTTGTCGATCTTCATGCCCAGAATTTCCTTCGACAGTTCGTTGAGGACATACTTCTGGATGGCACGTTTTACAGGACGGGCACCGAACTGGGAATCATAACCGGCATCCGAGATAAAGTCGAGAGCGGCATCGGTAAAGTTCAAAGCGATACCGTTGTTTGCCAGCATCTTTTTCACACTGTTCAACTGTAAAGTGACAATCTTACGGATCTCTTCCTCGTTCAACGGAGTGAACATGATGATCTCGTCGATACGGTTCAGGAATTCCGGACGGATGTTCTTCTTCAACAGTTCCAGCACCTGGATACGGGTTTCATCGATCACCTTTTCACGGTTGTCGGGCGTAATCTTCTCGAAACTTTCACGAATCAGCGATGAACCCATATTGCTGGTCATGATGATGATGGTGTTCTTGAAGTTTACGACACGGCCCTTATTGTCCGTCAGACGCCCGTCATCCAATACCTGCAAGAGAATATTGAATACATCCGGATGCGCCTTTTCGATCTCGTCGAAGAGGACAACGGAGTATGGCTTACGACGGATAGCTTCCGTCAACTGACCACCTTCATCGTAACCGACATATCCCGGAGGTGCACCGATCAAACGAGTCGCACTAAATTTTTCCTGATATTCGCTCATATCGATACGCGTCATCATATTTTCATCGTCAAACAGATATTCAGCCAACGCTTTGGCCAGTTCTGTCTTACCGACACCTGTCGTACCGAGGAAGATAAAGGAACCAATCGGACGTTTCGGGTCCTGCAATCCGGCACGGCTACGACGTACGGCATCGGCTATCGCACTGATTGCCTCATCCTGACCGATCACACGGGTATGCAGTTCGTCTTCCAAACGAAGCAGTTTGTCCCTTTCGCTCTGCAACATCTTATTAACAGGGATACCTGTCCAACGGGATACTACATCGGCAATATCTTCGCTGTCGACTTCCTCCTTGATCATGGCAGCAGCACCCTGCATCGTATGCAATTTGGCCTGTACTTCCTTGATCTCTTCTTCTTTGGCTTTTACTTTGCCGTAACGGATTTCGGCCACTTTACCGTAGTCGCCTTCGCGTTCAGCTTTGTCGGCTTCGAATTTCAGGTTCTCGATGTCTATCTTGTTCTGCTGAATCTTGTTGATCAATTCTTTTTCGCTTTCCCATTGAGCTTTCTGTTTTCTCTCTTCTTCTTTGAGGTTGGCGATTTCCTTGTTCAACTGCTCCAGCTTGCCTTTGTCGTTCTCACGTTTGATCGCTTCGCGTTCGATTTCCAACTGTTTGATACGACGGGTTACTTCGTCCAATGATTCCGGTACGGAATCTACTTGCAAACGCAGACGGGCGGCAGCCTCATCCATCAAGTCGATTGCCTTATCCGGCAAGAAACGGTCGGTGATATAACGGCTTGAAAGCTGTACGGCTGAAATGATCGCATCGTCTTTGATACGAACCTTATGGTGGTTTTCGTATTTCTCCTTCAAACCACGCAGGATAGAAATGGTATCCAGTTCATCCGGCTCTTCGACCATGACCACCTGAAAACGACGCTCCAGGGCTTTATCCTTTTCAAAATATTTTTGATACTCATCCAGGGTAGTCGCACCAATGGAACGCAATTCGCCACGTGCCAGTGCCGGCTTCAGGATATTGGCGGCATCCATAGCACCGTCGCCCTTTCCGGCCCCTACCAATGTATGTATTTCATCAATAAAGAGGATAATCTCACCTTCCGATTTGGTTACTTCATTAACAACCGACTTCAGACGTTCCTCAAATTCACCTTTATATTTGGCACCGGCAATCAAAGCTCCCATATCCAAAGAAAAAATCTGTTTCGATTTCAAATTCTCCGGAACGTCGCCACGTATAATACGATGTGCCAAACCTTCGGCGATAGCGGTCTTACCCACACCCGGCTCACCGATCAGGATCGGGTTGTTCTTTGTACGACGGCTCAGAATCTGCAATACACGACGGATTTCATCGTCACGACCAATCACCGGGTCGAGCTTGCCGCTACGGGCACGTTCGTTCAGGTTGATAGCGTATTTGCTCAATGAGTCGTATGTATCTTCTGCGGACTGACTGGTTACCTTATTACCTTTACGCAATTCTTCGATCGCTTTTTTCAGTTCATTTTCCGTCACGCCTGCATCTTTCAAGATCTGTGAAGCAGTACTCTTTACGGTGAATAAAGCGAGGATGATATGTTCCAGGGAAACATACTGGTCGCCCATCTTGCCGGAATAGTCGATTGCTTTCTGCAAAACAGCATTCGATTCGCTTGACAGATAAGGTTCACCGCCGGATACTTTCGGATAGGATTCTATCTGACGATCCAGCACCATGTTCAGATTCTGGATATTCACACCCAGTTTCTGGAAAAGGAAGTTCGTTACGCTCTCGCCCGTCATAATGACAGCCTTAAGCAAATGAACAGGCTCAATCACTTGCTGGTTGTTCTTCTGAACCAACTGAACGGCCTGCTGAACAGCTTCCTGTGATTTAATTGTAAAATTGTTTAAATTCATATGCTATATTATTTTCTTGTTATCTTTATTCTTTTCAAATTCCACTGATATATCTACAAAAGAAATACCAGAATAAAAACAAGACATTTTGTCATATCTATATAAAAATCAGAGAAAGACACCCTGTCGTTCAGTCGGAAGTAACGACACATTGCGGACTTTCGGAGAGAAAACAACAAGAAAGCAAAAAAGGTTTGCCGGATAGTGTTATATTCGTTCCGAAAACTGGATCTGAGAAATCACACCCCGAGAATAAAGAGTTTTTATTTTCTCTTTTTACTTACCAGCGTTAACCGTTTCAGGGCAACAGTGCTTCTCATCATGCCGAATGCAACGATGGCCTGTTTTCCCTGTAACTCCAAGATAACGCCGACTGTCGGTTGGCCGTCCAGTTTCACGCTATCTCCTTTTTCGATAACGGCATTTTCGAGGGATTGCTTTCCGACAGGGTTTTCTGCTTTTCCTTTTGATGATTCAAGAGACCCGGCAGCCTCTATCGCCCTACCTTCAATCGCTTTACGTTCAATGGCTGTTATCTCTTTCCGCTTATCTTCCCAATACAATTTATCCCGTGCGATAGATTGCAGAAAGTTATCCATATTGATAAAATCCTCACCCATTTTAGCAGACGAATCAACAATAATATCTTCCGGAAGACCGATCCTGCGGGCTACTTCAACAGCAAACGAACTTCCCGGACTGCCGATGGAAAGTCGGTATAACGGCTGCATGCGTTCAGCATCGTAAAGCATGGCTCCGTTCACAACCCCGTCGGTCTCATAGGCAAAATGCTTCAGGTTCTGGAAATGAGTTGTTATTACCCCGAAGCTACGCTTCCGGTTAAACCGGTCGAGTATGGTTTCAGCGATAGCACCTCCGATTTGTGGTTCCGTCCCACTACCGAATTCATCTATCAGGATAAGCGTTTTATTATCACAGTTTTCTACAAAAAACTTCATATTGGTCAGATGCGAAGTATAGGTACTAAGACTGTTTTCTATGCTCTGCCCGTCTCCTATATCGACAAAGATATGATCGAATATACCTGTCCGGGAACTTTCATCCACAGGGATAAGCAGTCCGCATTGCAACATATATTGCAGCAAGGCAACCGTTTTCAGACAGAGGGACTTACCACCTGCGTTTGCTCCGGAAACGATCAGTAACCTGTCCTTCCTGTTCAACCTGATATCCAAAGGGAACGCTTCCTTATTCTGTTGACGCAACTGTATATTCAGCAGCGGATGCACAGCCTGTATCCATTCCACCTGTTGTTCATTTTCAAAGACCGGCTTAATGCCATTGATACGCAGGGCAAATGAAGCCTTGGCACGGATAAAGTCCATTTCGCCCATAAAGAGATAAGAGCGCATCAGATCAGCAAGATGCGGACGTACCAGATTTGTAAATTCGATCAGTATCCTTGCAACCTCACGGCGTTCATCGTTCTCCAATTCACGAAGACGGCTACTGGCTGCTGCCACTGCTTCCGGTTCGATAAATACCGTTTTACCACTGCCTGAATCGGCATGTACCACACCTTTGATCTTTCGTTTATTGGCTGCATTGACCGGAATCAACATATGGCCTTCACGCAGACTGGGTTGTGCATCCCTGCCGATAAGTCCTGCCGCCTGCGCCTCCCGTATCGCTATCTGCATATGACGGGTAATGGCTTTTGCCGCTTCGACCTTGTCCCTGCGTATATCCGCAAGCCGGCGCGAAGCATTATCTTTCACCTGGCAGGATTTATCCAATATGGAATTGGCTTTATCAATCAACAAGGGGAAAACGGTTATCTGACCGGCCATAAATGTCAATGAGGGATACTTCATTCTTCCGGTATCCGTCCTGGCATTATGCAGAAAGGCTACTATATTGCTGATAGTCTGAAGAGAATTCATCAGCCCGGCTATTTCTTCTTCCGAAAGCCATGCTGTTATATCCTCTCCTATCCGTTGCAGGGTATCGCGGACATCCAAAAAGAAATCGACCGGGAAATCTTCTTTATTACGCAAGATTTGTAAAAACTCCCCTGTCTGCTCCAACCATCTGGCAATGGTGGCATAGTCTGTCGAAAAGTCCATCGCTGCGACCTTTTCTTCTCCCAGAGTACTTAAACATTTTTCTGTAACAAACTGGCGAATTGTATCTATACCTATTCTTTGTTCAAAATTATTCGGGTAAATCATGTTCTCATTACTATATAACATTGGCCGTCCATCAAATTTATAGACCAATATCTGTTTATAAAATAGTTTATTTAGAAAATGAGATTATCCATATTCCGACAGAATACCAACAAAACGATTGATCCGCCTCTCGCAAATATGCGAAGCTGACCGTTAGTATAATGACATCTCAAAGACCGGAGATGTGAACTCGAAATACGGATTTATACCGATGCACTAAACATAAAAAGGTTATTATATTGTTTTATTTACTCTGTTCGTACCGCAAAGATAGTTTGTTTTTTTAGATTTACAAGAGGCTTTCTGTCTTTGAGTCATTTTTTTAAGACCTTTGCGCTCAGACATTTCCAGTTTGAACGCATTATCTATTATGCTATTATGATGAAAAATGGAGTAAAGTTTCTACCTTTCTTTAATATCTAATGATTATTTATTTCTAAATTCACTTACCACTTTTAGGAATTCATTCGGTAATTTATTGTAAACCTGTTGTTTTATATCTTCCGGCATTCCATAATAAGCCTCTGCAATCCCTCCTGTTATGCAAGCCAGCGTATCGCTATCGCCACCCAGCGAAACAGCCAGGCGGATGGCATGCTCGAAATCCGAACTATCCAGAAAGGCTATGATCGCTTCGGGAACGGTTCCCTGGCAACTAACATCAAAAGAATAGTCCGGACGAATGTCATTGCAGGTACGGTCCAGGTCGTAAGAAAAGGCGGTTTCTATATATTGCTTGATCTCCTGTTTGCTCTTTCCGCTTCGTGCCAGGTAAATAGCGGCAGCAGTGGCTTGTGCTCCTTTTATCCCTTCGGGGTGATTATGAGAGACAATAGCCGTTTCCTTAGCCACTTCCAATGTCTTTTCCAATGAATCGAATTTCCATCCGACAGCACTTACCCGCATCGCCGAACCATTTCCCCAACTATTATAAGGTAACGGATTCTCTTCCATAAGCCAGTAACTGAAACGGCCACCATAACCGCCCATCGGACAAGGATATTCAGCTGAATACCGCTGCATAACCTTCACCAGGTCTCCCCCATTCAGCAACCAGTCCGCAACGGCCACTGTCATGATTGTATCGTCGGTATAATCGCTTTCGTCCGTAAACAGCGGGAAGTCCGTTGTCTTTATATTATCAAACTCATAAACGGAGCCAATGATGTCTCCAGCTATTGCACCTGTCATAATTCTATACTTTTACAAAGTTTCAATTTATTATTCACTAACAATCCTATCCGAACAAAACTTTTTCCGTTTACAGGTCTTACAGGGAATCCCCATCCACAAACAGTCAAATTGGCCGACAGCTTCTTTCACCAGTTCTTCCACCGAAGTAAATATTCCTGCTTCAAAGTTACGGTTATCTTTCCCTTTCATGCCCAAAGCGGCTCCCGTTAAGTTTGCCGACCCAATATAGGCCTGCTTCAAATCGAATATCAACAGCTTGAAATGGACACGCGGACACAATACACGTTCCATCCGGCTCCAAAGCAAAGGATATTTATCGAAGTCGTCCCGAAAGTTCTGTCCCGGTTCTTTGGCATGGATCAGACGGACCTCCACACCTTCCTTTACCTTTTGTTCCAGTAGTTTCAACAGAGGAACGGCATTCTTTCCTTCCTTAATATAAAGGTCCTTAATATCGGCCGTCCCGATCCAGATCGTCCGCCTGGCTTGCCGGATAGCTTCGATAAAGAAGGTATAATGTTGTTCGTTTTTGATGTACTGTAGCATAAATAGTAACTTCTCTGATATTGGCCGCACTTAATCGGTTGGTGGCGTTACGGTAAAAGGTGTATTACAGGCATTTATAGCTGCCTGTTGGCATATTCTAAAATTCTTTTCCGTAACAGGGACATCTCCATACGCATCAAGGAAAGGAGTATCAGAAAGTTCGACCTTGTAAACAGAAGCTATTAATGCTTGAAACAGCGTGCAAGAGGCAGTATACCGGCCTATACCATAATCAAGATGACGATAATCTCTCGTTATATCCAACGGAGAATTGTTCAGGCTCGTATTTCTTAAGTTCTGGATTGCGGTACCGACGGGTACCAGTATGTCCACCTCAGATTGGTTCATCATTACTTTCGTCGCATTGGTGATGGCTTTGTACATCTTCTGTTGATTATATCCGTACTTGCCAAAATATTCTTCCTGACATCCGGTTCCATATGCCCAGGGCATTTGCCAGGCAATAACAGGTTTGGATTTACGGCATTCATTTTTTGCAATATCGATCAAACTGGAAAAAACAGGCTGATAAGTCTGATACCTTCCCGCATCATAAGAAACTTGTTGAAAGGTTATGATATTCCAATCAGCATATTGTAATGCTTGCTTCAATGTAAAATTATCCGATATAGTCGTCCACTCCATTTGATCATTTGTAACTTGATATATACCGATGGGAGAATTCTCCATATAACCTTCATAAAACTTTCTTAGAGAAGCTCCTCCCGCAATGAGGTGACCGATACAAATATGACTCAAACCGACTGATTTAATAATCCTGGGCAGCCCACTTGTCGCATCTTCCGTAAAACTATTTCCAATACATAATATTTTCAACGAGGCAGGACGGGCAGGAAGATGTTGCTTCTTATCAGACAAATGATTATTACTATTCTGCCTCATAAACCGGAGGATCGTTCTGTCAGAATAATAAAAATAGAAGAAATGCCTTGACTCTATTATATTTTTAAGGACAGGGATGTCAGGCATATCCAAAGGCATACCGGCCTGTATAGTCGTACTTTTTTCGTTTATCGACCAATTTCCTCTGCCATCGACATCTATAGACTGAAGGTTTGATTCGGAATTTGGTATGTTCGATAGGGCCTTTATATCGGTATTGACTCCATTGATCAACCAATTATTATTGTTTCCGATAGTTGTATAAAAGACTTTCTTTCCGCCGGGAAAAGAGATGACACTATTATCGCTGAACACAATCTCGAAGGAACCGGACGTTTGCTTAATTTCCCGAATGGACAAATCATTTTGCAAAGCCTGAAATAACAGCTCCTGGGAGACTCCAACCCAATCATCGCCTTCCTCTTTTTCCGCACATGAAATATTCAAAAGGAAAAACAAGCAAACGAACAAAACATGTATCCTCATACCAACATTCATTTTATGCAGGCAAATATATAATATAACTTGATTTAACGGATTTCTGAATAAATAAAAAAATTAAACGCATAAAGATTTAACAACAGCACCAAGTTGTATTTGTTATTGTTACTTTTACCTGCTGAAACAGATAAATAAATTAGTATGCTGATTATATTGACCTCGGCCAAAACAATGACCGGTACATCCAAAATAAAAGCTCCTGCCGGGACGATGCCCCGTTTCGCACAGGAAGCGAATGAGATAGCCCTGAATATGGCACAGTTCTCTACCGACGACCTGAAAAAGATTCTGAAACTGAATCCCAAACTGGCATTGGAGAATTACAACCGGTTTCAGGAATTCCATACCGCAGAGGTACACTCCTTACAGGCATTACTGGCTTATACCGGAGTGGTTTTCAAGAATATCAACCCCAAAGATTTCACGGAAGATGATTTCCTGTATGCAAACGACCATCTGAGGATTGCCTCCATCTGCTACGGGCTGCTTCGTCCGCTCGACCTGATCAAGCCTTACCGAATGGAATATGAGGTGAAGCTGCCGGAGTTGGGAGAAGGAAATATGTATAACTATTGGCGTCCGCGTCAGACAGAACTGCTGATCGACGAAGTAAAAAAGAGCGATAACATCCTGATAAACCTTGCCAGCCAGGAAATACAGGGGGCATACGACTGGAAGAAAGTCGGGAGCACCGTCCGCATCATCACACCGGAGTTCAAGGTATGGAAAGACGGAAAAGCGCAGACTATCGTGATCTACATGAAGATGGCCCGCGGACAGATGACACGGTATATACTGAAAAACAGGATCACTGATCCGGAAGCTCTCAAAAACTTCTCTTGGGAAGGATTTACCTACGACGAGAGTCTGTCGAACGGGGACAACTGGGTTTTCCTGCAAAGCTAAATGAAAAGAAATTGCCGCTTCGTTCAATAATCCGGAGATAAAAGCGTTATATGTATGTTCCTTTTTAAATGAATGATGAAATGAAAAAGACCTGTTTGCTATTACTTTTGCTCGTTGGAATAATCTACATAAACGAAGGTTACAAGATTATAAGCGAAGATATGCCGGTGAAAAGCACCACCGAAGGCTCCCTCTCAGACGTTGCCGACGAAGTGATCGCCATTCCGCTGGAAACAACATCCGACTGCCGGCTGAAACATGCCACACAGATCAAGCGCGACAGGAATGAATTGTTCCTGGTAAGCAACGGCCAGCTTTTTCATTTCGACTGCTCCGGCAAATTCCTTAGCCGGATCACCAGTAATAAGCATTTCCTGGTTACCGATTACGTCATCGATCCGCTCGAAAAGCAACTAATCGTCATGGACGACCGGGAAAACGTTTATTATTATGATTACGACGGGACGTTGCTGGAAAGGAAAAGCCTTGCCGGAATCAATCCGTTGAATACCCCTACCCGCCTGATGTACCATAACCGCCATATATGGATGACGGCACAATCGTTGTCGCCCTCCGAAGAGGGGACCGGCAAACAATGTGTCAACCAGTGGCTTTATAAGTTCGATACGACATTCAACCTGCAGGATGCCCGCAAACTGACGGCTGCCGACCTGGGACGGTTCTATCTGGGTGCCTGCTTTTCTACCGAACTGTCCGTTACCAACGGGAATGTCTACGCCTATTCGCCTTCCACCCAGCCGGACGAGTTGCTGGCAGATACGCTTTACCTGATCAGACGGAACAAACTGAATATACATGAGGAATATTCTTCAATCCTACCCCTCTGCATAGCCGGACGTTATTTGGTTTCCACTTACTCGGACGCAACTGATACGGATAAGAATTATACGTTCTGTTACGATCGCCGGGAAGACTATGCCTATAATGTAACAGGAGGCTTCGAAGATAATTTCTACCATACGGGAAGGGTTCCCGACCTGAAATCACTGGATATTTATAACAATTCTTTCTGTTATTGCCGTTCAGGAGAAGAAGTAAAGAAAGCATTCCCGGATCGCACGGAAGAAGATAATCCGGTGCTGTTCATTGTTAGGATGAAGGCATAATGAAGGATAAGGTAATTATAGCAAAATAGATATTTCAAATATTGTCAGGTTTGAGCTATCCGATTATTGATCGGTTGTACCTGGCTCCCCTCTTGAGAGGGGGAAGGGGGTGTGTTATTGTTTAGCCCTATAACTAGCTTTAACACACCCCTTATCCCCTCTCAAGAGGGGAATTAGTTACTCCCGTCACTATAAACAGATAGTTCAATTTTTCCTAAATTGGCACATTGGCATATTACCACATTGGCTCATTATTTCCTAAGAATGAAATTATTCTACTACAATTACCCCCCTCTTTATCAGAACAATCTGCCGCAAAAGCGCAGTTTCATAACCGGATAAACAGTCAGTTTATCTATGATTTTTGTGAAACTGTCGTCTCCGTCGGTTGAAGTACTACCCAGGATTCCGGCGTCCGTATACACTTTGGGAGTTCCGTGGAACTGAACACCTAATTCAAACTGTACGCCGATACGCTTTTTAGGAACTGCACGTCCGAAACCTACTCCCAAATAAGGACGGAATCCGGCTGCTTTAAGACCGCCGGCGATATTACCATCCTTGTCTACCGGAATTGTCTGATCACCGATAACAATACCAGCCTTTCCACCTTCGTTCACATATTCCTTCAACTCATCGCTGTGGCCAGTGATCTTCACTAACTTGGAACCGCCGAAATAAGCACCGGCCGTCACAAAGAAAGAAGAACTCAGGAACGGATAGTAGTTCACCAATAATTCTCCGGAAGCACGGCTCATACTACCTTTAAGGTCAAGCGTACTCGGATAGCTTCCCAGATCGGGATCATTCAGTTCCACATCCACATCTGTGCTGATTTTAATACCCGGCATAAACGAAACACCTCCACGGATGACAAAATGGGGAGTGACCGGAGTCGCTACATCAACGCCAATACCTGTTGTTCCGGCACTTACACCAACTGAGAGAGAATTAAAAATCCCCAGCTCTTTCTGAGCGGAGACATAAGAAGAAATTACACTCATAGCTATGAGTGCACACATAAAAATTACCCTTTTCATAATCCAATAGAGTTATTATTAATACTAGCGGCTGCAAAAGTAATGAAATAAATATAACTTACATAAAAAAAGAAGTGGTACCGAAATTAATCCGATACCACTTCTTTTTTCTTATAAGGTCAAAGCGAATGTTATTCTTCTCCGCTTTCGTCTTCCTTCATATTATGGAATACATTCTGTACATCGTCATCTTCTTCCAGCTTTTCAATCAGCTTATCCAATGTTTCACGCTGTTCGGCTGTCACTTCTTTCAGATCGTTCGGGATACGAACAAACTCGCTGCTTGTGATTTCGTAACCGTTCTCTTCCAAATATTTCTGGATAGCGGAGTTCTGAGCAAATTCACCGTAGATAACAACTTCTTCTTCGTCTTCGTCTACTTCATCCACTCCATAATCGATCAGTTCCAGTTCCAGGTCTTCCAACGAAATACCATCTTTCTTGTTGATATGGAATACACATTTATGATCGAACAGGAATTCAAGGCTGCCGCTTGTACCCAGTGAGCCGCCATGTTTATTGAAATAACTGCGCACATTGGCAACCGTACGGGTTGTATTATCGGTCGCTGTTTCCACGAAGATAGCAATACCGAACGGACCGTAACCTTCATAAGTCATCTCCTTATAGCCGGAGAAATCTTTTTCTACAGCACGCTTAATGGCACGTTCCACATTTTCTTTCGGCATATTCTCCTTCTTTGCATTCTGCATCAAAGCACGCAAATGGGGGTTATTCTCCGGATCAGGACCGCCTGCTTTCGCAGCAATAGTGATTTCCTTACCCAGTTTTGTGAATACGCGGGCCATATTACCCCAACGTTTAAATTTTCTTGCTTTACGGAACTCAAACGCTCTTCCCATATTATATCTGTATTATATTATTATAAACTTTTGTCTTATCTCAATGATGCACCCAGTTTGCTTTCCAGATTCTTGCGAATCTTCTGCATGATCGCGTCGATCTGTTTGTCGTTCAATGTCTTCGTTTCATCTTGCAGGTAGAAACTTACAGCATACGATTTCTTTCCGGCCGGCAGGTTCTTGCCTTCGTAAACGTCGAACAGGGAAACCTCCTTCAACAGTTTGCGTTCGCTTTCTTCGGCGATCTTTTCGATCTCAGCAAACTGAACGGACTTGTCCAGCAACAAAGCCAGGTCACGTTTTACTGCCGGGAATTTAGAGATCTCGGAGAATGTCACCTTATTCTTCTTTGTCTCCTTCATCAGCAATGTCCAGGACAACTCAGCATAATATACCTCGAAATCAATATCCATAGCCTTGCAGATCTTACGGTTTACGATACCGAACGTACCCAGTTCGCGGCCCGAAGTTGTTGTAATACTTACGCCTGTTGAATACATATCATTGCTCAGGTTTCCGAAGACAACCTTCTTCAGATTCACGCCCAGACGGATAAGGATATTTTCCACATAGGCTTTCAGTTCATACACGGTAGCCTTTTCATCTGCATGCGCCCAACTGTTTTCCACACGGTCGCCGCAAACCCATAATCCCAGGCGATAGTCTTCCGAGAATTCGGCCAGTGTAGCGTCTTCACGCTTCTTCTCTACATTATAATCGTAGCAGTTGCCGAATTCAAAGAAACGGATATTGCCGTTTTTACGTTTCACATTATGTTCGATGCTTTCCAGACCGCCGAACAACAATGTCTGACGCATACCGTTCAGGTCTGCACTCAGCGGGTTCATCAGCATAACGCAATGAGAAACCGGATAAGTAGTCAGTTCATCGTAATAAGCGGAACGTGTCAGCGAATTGTTCATGATCTCATTGAAACCTGAACCGCAAAGCTGTTCAGAGATCAGGTTCTGCAGATCATAACTACGATCGGTAGCTGTCTTGTAGCTCAGGTTTGATTTTACGCTGTCGCTGAACTCTATATTATTATATCCGTAGATACGGAGGATATCTTCAATTACATCGACATCACGCTGTACGTCGATACGGTAAACCGGCACATGGATGGTCAGACCTTCGGTTGTTTCCGAAACGATTTCCATCTCCAGGCTAGCCAAAATACTCTTAACCGTCTCTACCGGAATGTCCTTACCGATCAGACTGTTGATCTTGTTGTAAGTCAGTTCCACGGTATAAGGCTGTACCGGATTCGGATAAACATCCTGAATAGATCCGGTAATCTTACCACCGGCTACTTCCTGGATCAACAGAGCGGCACGTTTCAATACATAGATTGTATTGTTCGCATCCAGACCGCGTTCGAAGCGGAAAGAAGCATCAGTATTCAAACCGAAACGACGGGCTGTCTTACGGATCCATGTCGGATGGAAACAAGCCGATTCAAGGAATACATCTGTAGTCTGCTCCGTCACACCTGAATCCAGGCCGCCGAACACACCACCGATACACATGGCTTCTTCCGTATTGCAGATCATCAGGTCACGATCGGTCAACGTACGTTCAACACCATCCAGGGTGACGAACCTGGTACCTTCCGGCATCGTCTTCACGATCACTTTATCGCCTGTCACCTTGCCTGCATCGAACGAATGCAGAGGCTGTCCCATTTCATGCAATACATAGTTGGTTACGTCCACTACGTTATTGATAGGACGCAAACCGATTATATTCAGACGGTTTTTCAACCATTCCGGACTTTCTTTCACTGTTACGCCCTTGATAGTAACACCGGAGTAACGGGGACATGCTTCCGTATTTTCAACGATCACTTCGATAGCCGGAGTTTCATCGTCGATCTTGAAAGCGTCGACAGACGGACGTTTCAGTTCCGTCGGCTTACCGTTCTGTTTCAGGTAAGCAGCCAGGTCGCGGGCAACACCGAAATGGGAAGTTCCGTCCACACGGTTCGGAGTGATATCCACTTCCAGCACATAGTCGCTCTTTACATTATAATATTCCTTGGCAGGAGTTCCTACAACCGCATCAGCCGGAAGCACGATAATGCCGGCATGGTCTGTTCCGATACCGATCTCATCTTCCGCACAGATCATACCGTTCGACTCAACGCCACGGATTTTTGATCTTTTAATGGTAAAGACTTCGTCACCGTCATAGAGTTTCGTACCGTTCACAGCGACAACCACTTTCTGGCCTGCTGCGACATTGGGCGCACCGCAAACGATTTGCAAAGGTTCTTCCCCACCGACATTCACCGTCGTGATATGCAAGTGGTCAGAATTCGGGTGTTCCACACAAGTCAAAACTTCGCCGATAACCAGTCCTTCCAGTCCACCTTTGATCGTTTGAACTTCTTCTACTCCCCCGGTTTCCAAACCGATAGAGGTTAGTGCTGCTGATACTTCTTCGGGCTGCAAGTCGAAATCAAGATACTCTTTCAGCCAGTTGTAAGATATATTCATTGTTCTAAAATTTATTCAATCAAGTTTCTATGCGTCTGCGAGATTCCCCGCTTGCGGCAATTTGACTGGCAAAAGTACAAATAATAGAATAATTATTCAACGAGTGTACGGACTTTATTCTTACCACAAGCCAAAAAATCTTATTAATCAACGGTTATTTCATTTCCAAATCTTTGTCCAATATAAAAATTCAGCCTAATTTAGAGGCGTAATTCTTACTGAATATCAAAAAATACAAACACACTAGGGATAAAATATTTACTTAATCATTCATAATGTAATGTCTAACAGGATTCTATCAGTGCAATATATACTCATACTTGTCCTATTTTTTATTCTAAATAGCTCATGCAACCAGACAACGCCTCATAAACACATATTAATCATCCAGTCTTACGAAGCCGGCCTCCCTGCATATAAGAACATGAAAAATATCTTTGCCGAACAATTACGGAAAAGAGACATACATGCAGAGGTCCATACCCTTTATCTGGACGGAACCAAGAAAACGGAGAAAAAACAAAAACTGACTATATATGAGGAACTGAACAGGTTATCATCCTGGAATCCGGATATCATCCTGACCTGTGACGATCCGGCCCTGAATGCCTTACTGACCTGCGACCATCCTTCCGTTAAAACGACTCCGATCGTCTTTACCGGAGCGAACTACCCGAACATGCCATTCATTCAAAAACAGTCCAACATAACAGGCTTCCGTGACAAACCGGATTACAGAACCAATATAGAACTGATAGAACAACTCATAGGAAAATGTATTGTTGTGCGGGTTACCGACGATATCTATGCAGACAAAATCATCCTGGCAGACATGGATGAACAGATCAAAGATATCTGCAAAACAAACAATATTTTCTCCCCGGACAAAATACGCTTATCCGGAAAACGCGGTACCTCCATCTCCAAAAACAAAAAAATAATACCGGACGCCATGTACATAAGCACGATCAACGGAAAATCGACCCGTTCGTTGATCAAAGGGTTAGGCGAGAACTATTATAACAAGGCCTATCTGGCAATCAAAAGAGATTATCTGACCCTCTCTTTGGGACGTTTCAGTTCTTTCCCCGGTTTTTCGGTCCTCAACGAAATGGTCGGTTATAATTATGGTGTAATCGGAGGATATGTCACGACACAGCAAGAACAAACAACCCTGGCCGCCAACCGTATTGCCGATATACTGAACGGGGCTCCGGTAAGTAACTTTCCACAAATTACGGAGGCAGGCAAAAAGTACATATTCGATTATAAAATACTCGACCAATGGGGGATCAGTCTCAACAAACTGCCGATAGACAGCGAGATCGTAAATATCCCCTTTTATATCCGTTACCAGTTCTATATTATATGTATAGCAGTTTTGCTGGGAATTATATTGATAATTATTATCATTTACCAGCGAATGTTGTATAAGAGAGAGGCTGCCCATAAAAAAGAGGTGCAGGAAAATCTGAAACATGAGAAGGAATTTCTCTCTTTCGCTTTGGAGAGCGGTAACATTTTCACATTCCGGTATAAAAACGGAACCTTCTATTTTGACAAAGAGTTTTATCATTATCTGAATATGCCAGAAGAACCCATCAGTGCGGAACGTTTCAGCAAGGCTATCCACCAGGACGAACAGGCTGATTTTCAATTAAACAGATATAAGCTGGATCATGGTTTCCCCTCCCGTCAGATAACCAGAAGAAGATATGATTTTAACGGACAAGGTCATCAGTGGTGGGAATTCCGGTATGCCCAGAACACCAACATAAAGACTGCCGGCAATGATTATTCCGTCGAAGTAAACGGCCTCTGCCTTAATATTCAGCAAATCAAGGAAACAGAAATCAATCTGACCAAGGCCCTGAAAAAGGCGGAAGAATCCGATAAGATGAAATCGGCCTTCCTGGCCAATATGAGCCATGAGATACGTACACCGCTCAACGCCATCGTCGGCTTCTCCCAACTGCTGAGTTCGGATATGGAACTGGAGCAGGATGAAAAAAATGAGTTTATCGGCCTGATAAACACGAATAACGACTTGCTTCTCAAACTGATCAGCGACATTCTGGACCTGTCGCGCATCGAGTCCGGACAAATATCCTTTACCTATGCAGACTGCGATCTGAATCAATTGGTGGAAGATATCTTCAATACACATCGCGTACTGATGCCTCAGGGAGTAGAATTGCTCAAAGAAGTTCCGGAGATTCCGGCCATTATCAACACAGACCGTTTCAGACTGACCCAGGTAGTTACTAATTTCATTAACAATGCGACAAAATTTACCACTCACGGATATATCAAAGTCAAATACGAATACGACACCGAACATATCCTTCTGTCGGTCGAAGATACGGGAAAAGGTATTCCCAAAGATAAGATAAAGCAGGTATTCGAACGTTTCCAGAAACTGGATGAGTTTGCCAAAGGAACCGGTCTCGGACTGGCAATCAGCCTGAGCATTATAAAAACGTTTAAAGGAACCATCCTGTTGGATTCGGAAGAAGGGAAAGGCAGCAAGTTTACTATCTCGCTACCCTATACTCCTCAATAAAACGCTTATTGGCTTTTGCCTCTTTAGTCCATTCCGGTATAACGGTTTTCAGAAATTCATCTTTGGCAGCCAGTTCTGATTTCATATCCAGACCTATATATTTCTGCGCCTTCTCCTTGGTTGAGATATCGGGCATGGGTACTTCTTGATTATAACCGTGTTTATTCAGTACGTCTTTTATGACCAAGCGTGCTTGCATCGTTTTATACAGGCCATCGCCTAAAATACGTTGTACTTCCTGGGGAGCATGGAAGGCAGCGCCATGGGAAGCGATAGCAAAATCCCAACGCCACTGGGCCTGGCGAAGCAGTTTGAGCACGGGCTCCATCTGGTTATCCGACGCACCTCTATCCCAGGCAAACTTAGCTTCGATATGTGCTTTTACCAACTCTTTTTCCAATTTATTACGCAGTTCCATGGCTTTGTTCTGCCGGGTATATACGTCCTGACGAAGCACTTCCGCACTTTCATGATGACAGGTCTGGCATGTTTTTTCGATCATCGCCAACGGACTTTGGATATGATGATTATTATATGACCGGAGCTCTTCCTCGACATACGGCATATGGCACTCACCGCAGGAAACGCCCCGGCGGGCATGGATCCCCATCTGAGCCAGTTCAAAATCCGGATGCTGGGCTTTCAACATGGGAGTTCTACTCAGTTTATTGACATAATCGGAAAAACCTATTTTATCGTAGTAGTTCTCAATAGCTTCGACAGTATACCCGGAATCCCAGGGAAGAACAACCTCTTTATTCTCCCCTTTTAAATAATACTCCGCATGGCACTGAGCACAAACAAGCGAACGCATCCTCCGGTCAGAAGCATCTTCAATGGGATCGCCTTCCCGTTTCAGAGCGTCGATCAGGAACTGACGCGGAACACGCAAATCCATACTCTCCGGATCATGACAATCGCCGCAACCGACAGGATTGACCACTTCCGATCCCCAGTCGTACCATTTCTTTTTATAGAACCCATCCGAACCCACTTCGTCTATCAGCCGTGGAACATCCAGGCTTTTACAGGCCCAACAGGAAGCGGGCTGAGGACCCTCATTCGCTTTTCGCGGAGCTCCGGTACGCAAACTATGATAAAGATCTTCAATAGCATACATATGTCCTCTCGGAGACAAATAACTTTTTGAAAAACCATAACCCGCCCACAAGATTACCATTTCGGGCCGCATAGCCAGAATGTCTTCGGCCTGATTGCCGTTATACAAACTTTTGAAAGTCGTATCCGCCGTATTTTTCCAGCTCTTATATTCGTAGGAATTCGATAAATCCAGTTCATTGGTTTGAAGAAGATCTTCCGTTCCTCCGTTTTCCACTTCATCGATAAATATGATTTCTCCCCTATTTACATAAGAATATCCTGTAGTCACGATTAAAATGGCTATAACAGTTGCGAGCAGCAACACTTTTAAATACCCTACACCTAGTGTTTTTTTCATCAGATATAATTTGCTTATATAAAATCCATATGCAAATAGCTTTAATAAGCTTTGATTTTTGAGCTGTTTGATTTAGATTACAAATGTAGTAAAAAGATATTATGGACCAAGAGAATTTTGATAACTATAAAATAAAGCTGTATTTTTGCAAAATGAAGTTACGAAAAGAGTGTAATTTATTGGAAATGAGCGTAGGTTAATTGCTCTTGATAGTAATAGGTTACGATTTAGTTAGTTATCTACTGCATTATCCTTCTGCGCGTTGCGTAACCTTCAAAGAACTCTTCGTATGCAAAAGTAGCTATTTAATTCGAGATTTTGATATAAACTCCCGTTTTTTATCCCCTCATTCATAAGAATTTTCCGTAAAAGCGGTATTGTCCGTCGGCACACCATTGCCCAAAACGAGTTTGGAACAAACGTGTGCCGACTACCGCATAGCTGGAGAAAAGGGCATTGCCTCACGCCTAAACGATGTTTAGACAGATGAAGCAATGCCCCTTTCTTTTGCGCCTATGCCAAGAGGTGCTTTTACGGGTTTTCAAATGATTTTTCTTTTTTCGCTGTCTCTTTTGCCGGAAGCGGAAAGTGAATGCAGAGTGTGTCAGCCTGCCCCATGAATGAAACAGGCGCCCACACACAGCCGGACAAACCGGGAAGAATGATTGTTGCCACCCGGCTGAACAAGTTCCGTCGGATCGGAAACAATCATACTTCCTTTGTTGTGGTTTGCCCTTTTCACGCTTCCGGTGATGTCTTTTTCCTTTTGGTGATTCTTTTTTTTACGGATTTTCCCCTGAAGTTTTTTTCTACACAATCTGCCTCTGTTTTCGTTTACCTCCATTTTGCGCCTTTCAGTAAGCCGCATCAGTCAGTCATTTTCGTTCTGGGCGCAAAGGTAATTCCGGGATTGGACGGGAAAGCAAGGTCAAGCCTCCTGTTTTCGGTAAAAATCTCCAGCCCTGCGGGTAGTATTTTGACCGAAAAACCTTGCATTCCCTAATCCCTACCTTTTCAAGCACCCGAAACGAAAACGACCGATGCGACAGAAAGACGCATAAAAAAAATGTCGGATAAACGAGAGGCAGATAAGATAGTTTGAAACTCAACTCCCTCAGCTCTTGAATCCGCATTAAAAACAAAAAAATCAAAAACAGCGAAGATATGACGGCAACGGCAAATTTCAGACAAATGGCGCAACACATCGGGTTGGCGATATGCGGCTTGATGATGCGCACCGCCTTCGGGGTGTTCGGCATCCTTTGGGGCATCATCAGAGAGATTGTAAACGGAGTGTTCCGAGTGGCGATAGGTGTAATCGTGGCTATCCTTTCCACCATTGCCTTCTTTGGCTTCATCCTTTGGTTATTCACCCTTTAACCCTTACCGACATGGCAAAAAGAAACAGCAAGACGGCAGCGCAGCAGTGCAGATATTACGAGGTGGACAACATCTTCGTGTATATGGTGGAAACGTACATCAACGGCAATTTTGAAACTTTCCGAAGATTGTACCACGAACTGAACAAGGACGCACGGAGGGATTTCATGGACTTCCTTCTCAGCGAGGTAGAGCCGACCTATTGGAGAGAGATACTGAAACAGATAATCTAAAAATGACAGCGATATGAAAGGAACAGACCATTTCAAGAGAACGATATATATGTACTTGGAACAGCGTGCGGAGGAAGATGCGCTATTTGCAAAGAAGTACCGCAACCCTGCCAAGAACATGGACGAGTGCGTGACCCACATTCTGAACTATGTGCAGAAAAGCGGTTGCAACGGTTTCACGGACGGAGAGATATTCGGGCAAGCCATCCACTACTATGAGGAAAACGAGATAGAGGTGGGCAAACCGATGGACTGCCAAGTGGTTGTGAACCACGTTGTGAAACTCACGGCAGAGGAAAAGGCGGAGGCACGTCAGAACGCTGTCCGCAAATACCAAGAGGAGGAACTCCGCAAGTTGCAGAACCGCCACAGACCGTCAGCGAGAAAAGAAAACCAACCCCAACCCTCATTATTTGATTTAGGCTTATGAAACCGAAGACCAAGATACAGAAAGAGGTGGCAAGACTTTCCGCCAACCTTCGCCCCATATCAGCGACACAAATAGATTGGGCATACCGCCACTGCGTTGAGCATATCGGCTACCGCACCAAGAAAGGGAACATCACCTGTTCCGACTGCGGTCACGAGTGGCACAGCGACAGCGGACTATGCGACACCCTTGAAGGCTGCACCTGCCCCAAATGCCATGCCGAACTCAAAGTGCAGGACACACGCAGACGCATCTACAAGGAAACGCAGAATTTCAGCGTGATAACCACCTGCAAAGGGTATCAGGTAATCCGCGTGGCGCAGGTCAGATGCGAGAGCAGGAAAGGCGAACCGATGCGTTTCTACTGCCACGAGGTCGTGCAGCGTTGGATTTCACCCGACGGCAAGGTTACGGACATGGCGTTGCTCCGTGGCTTCCTTTTCTGCTATTGCGATGTGTGGGCATTAGGCAGCGATATGGAGGTAAGACCGCACAACAGCCTATACGATGATGTGGTGGCAAGAAGCTGTGCATATCCAAAGATGAGGATATTGCCCCAACTCAGACGTAACGGCTTCAAGGGCGATTTCCACGGCATCTCCCCCGTGCGTCTTTTCAAAGCCTTGCTTTCAGACCCAAGAATTGAAACCCTTATGAAAGGCGGTGAGATTGAGGTCATGAAACACTTTCTTTTCAATACCCGTACTGCCGATGAATGTTGGGCATCATATCTGATTGCCAAGCGTCACAAGTATCAGATAGACAACCTCTCAATGTGGTGCGACTATCTGCGTATGCTCAAAAAACTCGGTCAAGACCTCCGTAACCCGAAGAACATCTGTCCCGAAGATTTCATGGCGGCACACGACAACGCAACCCGAAAAATTGAAGCCATACACGAGAAGGAAAGAGCCGCAGAGCAACGCCGTTGGGAGATTGAAAGGCGTGAGCGTGAGCAACAGCGACAACTCCAACGAAAGAAAGATGCGGAGGATTTCATCGCCAACAAATCCAAATTCTTCGGCTTGGTAATCACGGACGAGGAAATAATCGTCAAGGTGCTTGAAAGCATAGACGAGTATTACAACGAGGGCAAGACGCAGGGCATCTGCGTGTTTGGCAGTGGATACTACAAGAAAGCCGACACCCTCATACTATCGGCAAGGATTGGCGATGAGATTATTGAAACCGTAGAGGTGGACTTGCGAACCCTCGAAGTGGTGCAGTGCCACGGCAAGCACAACCAGGACACCGAATATCACGAGCGCATCATAGACCTTGTGAACAAGAACGCCAACCTTATCCGTGAGCGGATGAAAGCGGCATAGCATAACCCCTAAAACAACATTGATATGGAAGTAAGAATTGAAAGTATGATTTGTGTGTGGGATGATGCAATCCCCACGATGTTCCTTGAATTTGTGAACCTCCTCACTCTCACAACGAGTGAGGGGGAATTGAGAAAGAGCGTAAAGGAGTTTGCCGAGAAGCACGAACTTGACAAGTTTTTCCTTTACGGCTTCGGCTCACACCATTTCTACCTGCACCAACGCTACACAAGCAACCCCGAAATGGTGATGAAGAACAGAGTTCTGTCAGTACATTTTTAACCATCTAAAAAGCAACATTATGACAACACGAATGACCATCAACGGAGTAAGCACCTGCGCGGAAGCAGGTACGGAGAAATACGAGCGTTTCCAATCGGGTATCGGAAGACGCAGGCGGACACTTGTGCAGTACGACTACCGCCACCCCATAGACAGAGAATTGTTCTCTTGTGTCAAACCCACGTTGGACGAGTGCCGAGCCGCACGGGACAAGTGGCTGAACGCAAAGAAGGGAAAGGAGGACAGACTATGAACACGACCTATCAAACGCTGATAGTCAAGTTCAGCGAACCTATCACGGCATTGGACGGTATCTTTGACGATACCGGAGCGTGGGGAACGGACACCCTCAAGGGGTGGATAGATGATTACGAAAGCACACGTTTCACCGCCACCGACAGCCATACGGCAGTCATCACGAGCGAGTACAATATGGAATGTGTGAAAGAGTGGCTACAACGGCAGACCCCCATTTCCGAAATGCGAGAATTTTGAACGGGATGGCGGTGTCCGCACCGCCAATACTTAAAACCCTAAAAACAAAAGATATGATAGCCAAGACGATATTACAGCAGATAGGCGGAAAACGCTTCACCGCCATGACAGGTAGCCGTGATTTCATAGATATGGGCAACGGCTTACGGATGAGCCTTGCAAGGAACAAAACAAGTGCCAACCGCCTTGACATCATCTATGACGAAGGGGCAGACCTCTACAATATGCGCTTCTACCGCAGGACGTTCAGCAAAAAGACCTTTGAGTGCAAGACAAAGGACATTGCCGTACACGAGGGTATCTATTTTGATATGCTGGAGGAAATGTTCACGATGGTGACGGGACTTTACACACGCTTTTGAGTGGCGGGGCGGCGAGAGCCGCCCTACTTTCTTTCAGTGAGCATGATGGCGGACAAAGAAAGTAGCAAAGAAACCTTTGTCCAATCTGCGATAACTAAAAAATCCGCAAGTAAAACTTGCGGAGGCTATATATTGGGTCGTTATTTTTTGGTGGAGGGGAATGATAATCTCGAACCGTTGAACTACACATTTCTGCTTCGTCTCCATTTCCCCCAACGATTTGATACGTTCAATCATTTTTGTTGTTCCTTTCTGAATTTTCCTAAATACTTTCTTCATAATTTCGCTATACTTTTTATGGTTAATAACTATGTTTTGTATTGCTCTCACAACACTTACAACTTGAAGTGTTATTTGGAAACCGATAGGCAAAAATGGCTCAACGATGTCAATTAACGAGAAAATCCTACGATAATCTATCAAGTGATAGAGCAAAAGACGTGCCAAGTTAAATATGGCACGTCTTTTGCCAGTTTTGTCAGTCCTTTTATGGGATATACAACAGCGCAAACTCCGCCTTTCTCCGTTTGAGCAGCATGGCGTGGCGTTTTCCTTTGTAGTTGCAGAAGGCTATATACTCACGGTAGATGTTCCTGTCACCAGCTTCCAGCTTCTTGATTAAGGTGCTTTTGGGGATTGTTTTGCTGCCTAACAGCTTCGCCGGTCCCACATTGTAAGCTAACGTGCCAAGCAAAATCGAATCAACCCCGAATTTACGGAACATGGCGACAAATTTGCGCAGGTCTTTCCGCAAAAGTTCATCCGCATCCCGTTTTGTCATGGTTCGTGCCGAATACTTCTCGTTTGGCAAAAGTTTGTGACCCCAACCGACGTATGGGTAGTGTTTTTCTGAGTGCCAGCCTTCAAAGTAGCGGCAGCATAAAAAAGCACGTTCCATAAGCGGCAGTCGGTAGATTGCCGCCTGCCCGTCCGTTCCCTCTTGGCGGCTGATCTGCGCGGACACAGAACAGACCGTCAGAAGTGAACAGAGCATTGTCATGAATACACGCATCATTTCAACAAGGGGCTGAAGTTGCCGATGGGAACGATGGTAAGATCGTCGTCCTTTACATTCCTGTTGTTGAAGTCAAATTCCAGTTCGTAGGAGTTGCTAAAGTTATCCTCCACCACCACGATGAAATTATGCGCCTCATCACCCGCCGCCGTGTAGTACAGGCGGAATTTTTCGTTCTCCAGCAGGTAGCGGTCGTTAGGCAGGAAGGTGATGCCGTTATCCATTTTGAGCGAGCCTTCCCCCTCGAACTGGAAATAGCGGATGGTATAGAGCGTACCCGAAAAGTCGCCCTCCTTTTTCAGTTCACAGCGGATTTCCACTGTCTGCCCCTTTACTACCTTGTTCGGCACGGGCATGACCTCCACCGTGAAGGGATAGGACTGCTGGATGTCCATGTCATCGTCACATGACACGAGGGTGAATGACATGGCGGCTATCAGGCATAACGCCACTGCCTTGAATATTGATGTTCTCTTGTTTCTGTTGTTCAGTATGTTCATTGTTCTTCGATTTTTAGATGGTTGTTTTTCTGTTTTTTCGTTGTCAGTTGCAGGTACTCGTTCAAGTCCTTGCAACCGTCATAGAGGGAGGAACGGTCGGTGACACGTTCCCCGTATCGCATGGTAAGTGCGGCAAGCGTCCGCCGTCCGGCTTCGTCACGGTCGAGGAAGCAGCCGATGCGCCCGTATCCGTCCAGCAATCCCGCCGCCTTCTCCACGTTGGCGACTGAGTTCAGCACAAGACAGTCAGCGTTACCGGTTACACCAAGCGTCACGGCAGAGAGAAAGTCCATGAAGCCCTCGAACACGAGGCACTCGTCAGCCGGGATGTCATTCGCCTTTACCAGTGATACAGACTTCGGAGGTATGCAACCCTTGAAATATCGGCTTCTGACTTCATAGCCACCTGCCATGTTCGGAAAGCCAACGGCAAAATACCGTTTCCCACGCACACCGTAGTTCAAGCGGCAGCAGTGACGGGATGCGATGGCGTAAGGGATGCCCCGTTCCTCTAAATACTCCGTCAGCAGTGAGCGGAGCAGCGGAGCGACCTCCACATCCTCAAAAACGGATTCGGTCGGCTTCGAGAGATAGACGGGCTTTTCCCATCCGGCAACCGTCATATTGGCGGCTTCCGCTATGAACTTCGCTTGCTTCATGAAGTCATCGCTTTGCAGAAACTCCCCGGCAAGCGTGAAGATGTCGCCGCCCTTGCCCAAACCGAAGTCGTACCAGAGCTGTTTCGCCACGTTCACACGGAAAGAGGATGTGCGCTCGCCCCTGTACGGGGCAAGATACCACAGCTCGTTACCGCTCCTTCTGACAGGCTCATGCCCCAGCCGTGCGAGAAAATCCGCAAGCGGCATCCTTCTGACAGCATCTATTTCCGTCCTTTCCATGCCCGTGTCAGTTGATGATGAACTTGATACCGACCCCGAACTGCGTGTGGAACTTCCGTGTGTCGCCACCCCAAAGGCAACGCTCCCGCAGGTTGGCAAGCAGGGCGATACGGTCTGCCACGTAACACTCCACATCGAGCGTCAGCGCACCGCCGTAGATGAAGGCGTCCCGGTCGTGCAGCGTGGAGCCGTCATGCAGCACCTTCTTCCCCCAATTTACCGCCTCATATCCGGCGAGAGCCGAAGCCCCGGCATAGACGAAAACAATCTTTCGGGCGTCCGACAGTATCTTGAAGTAATAGCCGCCCTCCGCCGTGAACTGCGCCACGGGTATCTTGGTGTCCTTGTAGGGATTGTTCTTCAACAGGTATTCGCCACCGAACACCCACTTGTTCCCCTTCTTCGTGTAGGTGGAGAGAGCCGCCCCGAAGCTGTACCCGCCGTCCTTGCCGCCGAGATTGAAGCCGTCCGCCATGTCCGCCCTCACCTCGATGCCCTGCATCTTCGGCAGACACCGCTGGGCGTGCGCCTGCCCTGTAAAAAGGGCAAGCGACGCGATGATTATTGCGATGTACTTTCTCATGGTCAGCGTACTTGAAGTTCGTTGATGGTACCCGCGCGTACCAAATCCTCGTTCTCAATCACGAAGGACTGGTGACGGCCGCCGTTCTTCTCGTTCAATTCCACCACGAGGCACTTGTCATCGGGGATGGTGAACTTCGCCATCGTGAAGACCGTGCGCTCGCTCTTTTTGCCCGGCACGAGGGTGGCGTAGTTCTGCGCGCGGAGCGGCAGAATAATCTGCTCCTGCACGGCAGTACGCTTCGCAACCTTCTTGTCCACGATTTTCCAAGTGATGTAGTCCACATCGAAAGGCACGTTGCTCTGGTTCTTTATCTCCGTGTGGAAATAAAGCAAGCCGTTGTGCGTGTAGATGCCTTTCAACAGGTATTGGATGCCGAAACGCTTGCAGCCGATATGCTTCACCTCGCGCTTGTTCTGTTTGTGGATGGACTTCATGATAAGGCGCACCAGCATCGGGCTTTCGCTGCCCAGCTCTTTCAGATAGATTTCCTGCGCGTTGTTCGGGCGGTTCACCGTGCTGCCGTCATGGATGAAGTCGCACATCTCCACGTTGAGCAACAGCGGTTCGGCGGCGTACTTCACGTTGAAGGTGTAGAAACTGCCGTCCTCCGTGATGACGGACATATTCGTTTCGTTGGGAAAATTCCTTACGGTAGCCTTCACACGGATGATGTTCTCCGCTCCGTCGGCTTTCCCGGCAATCAGGTCGGGCGAGCCTAAATCGACATAGCGCACCTCCGCCGGAAAAATGACGTGGACGGTCTTGTCGTAGGTCACTTCCAGACCGTGCGGCGGTATCATGCGGTCGAAGGTCAGCTTGCGTGACAGCCCGTGATATAGGTCGCCGTCCGCCTCCTTCTGCGGATAGACCTCCTTCGTCAAGGTCGGTTGTTCACTTCCGTTGGTCGTTTCAACGGTTACATTCTCCTGCGCGTTGGCAGTTATGATGCCCATAGCGAGGGCAAACATGATGATTACTTTTCTCATTACTTTTGGATTTTAGTGGTAATTTTTATTGTTTTCAATATTTTTCTTGGTAAAGCATGACCCTGTACCCGGCTTTCAGATGCACCTTGACGGTTCGCATCTTTTTGGCGATGTACTGGCTCGTGCCTTGTATCAGCCCCTTGCCCAAGTCGGAGGCGAGCTGCGCCCCGGCATTGGTGGAGATGTTGATGCTGCTTCCCAGCGAGCCGCCCATGTTGGCGGCGACCTCCCGGACGGCGTTCATCTCCATCGAGTTCGGGATGAAGATGCCGGGCTGTCCGTCCGTGTCATAGACCGCAAGCTCCACGGGGATAATCGTGCCGTCGTATTCCAGCGAGGTAATCTCGATGTCGAGCCGCTCACCCTGTATCTTGCCCGTGCCGACCACCACCGCACCCCGGGGTATTGTCCTGCCTGCCACCGCCATAGGCTCCAGCAGGCGCAGCCTTACCGTCTGCCCGTCCGTCACGCTCTGCGCCCCATGCACGCACGCCGGTATGGTGTTCCTGTCCAATACCTCCGCCGTGCCGACAGCCGTGTTGAAACCCCGGTTGCGTTCCTGCGATAAGGCGGCGACAAACTCCGCGTTACTCATAGGCTGTGAGAGTGAAGAAACTACTTGATGCTCCACCTGTCTGATAGGCATTGCCTTGTTCTTCTTCCCTTTCTGCACGGTAGTTGGCTCTGCCCTCTGTTCCGCCGATGGCTGTCCTCCGTTCTGACCGCCCATGTACTTTGCCGCCAGCTCGTAGGACTTCTCCATAAGAGCCACCTGCTCGTCCATAGAGGAAGCCTTGCCCCTCTCGCTTTCCAGTTCCGACTCCAGCGATGCGATGCGCTCCAACAATTCGTCCATCTCCGCATTGTCGTTTTTCGGCTGGTCGTAGAAGTTTCCGAGCGTGGCGTTCAGGTCACGGTAGGCGGCTGCGGAGGACTGGATGGTCTGCGGCGTGGCTGGCTTTGCCCTTTCTTCCTTGCCGCCCGGATTGGCGAGGTCGAAGTCCACTCCGTTCTCCGTTCCCGCTATCTCGCGGTCGAACATGTCGCCCAGCTGCCCGATGGCACGGTTGCGGCTCTCCTGACGCTCTTCCATCTCCCCATGCTCGTAGGCTTTCAGCTTGTCGCCGATAATCTGCCGGTTCGCCTTGTCAGCGTCGGGCATCTCGGTGTTGTATCCGTCCGTTCCCGGCGGTTGCTCCTTGCCGGAGGACGGGGCGAATATCAGCCACATCGCCCCGATGAACACCAACACCATAGCGGGCAGCACGATCATCTTCTGCCGTTTCAGCCGTTGCGCCTCTGTCAGCGGTTCGCGCTCCTTTTTCGGTTTCCCCGTTTCGGGAGCAGCTTTGTTCTCTTTCGTCGGTTCATTCTTTGTCTGTTCCATATAAATAAGGTGTTAAGTGATTGCCTGTTTCCGCCGGGGTCGGCAGTTCCACCCGTCCGGCGTGTCCCGTTTCCATATGTGAGCCGTCGTTCCTGCCGATGTCATAGACGGCTCTGCCGAAGGTGTAAAGGGCAAGCACCGCGAAGGCGGCGAACATCCCCAGCACGATGCGGCGGCGTGTTTCCGGCGGCAAGCCGTCCAGATACCCTTTGAGACTTGCCGCCAAGCGTTTCCGTTTGTCGTGGAGTTTCCAATACATGCCCCACATTGATTTTCTGATACTTTTCATGTCCTGTTACCGTTTGATAGTCTGTAAATCCTTGTTCTCAATGATGGTGAAACCCTCGATGGTAAAACCGTTCGGGTTGTCATCCGACCGCGATGCGTTCAGCAGGCGGCAGGTGGTCACGAGGCTGCGCTCGGTGACGTTGCTCTGCCGGATGATTTTCTGTGTGGCGTAGGTCACGGCACGGTAGGGATAGGCGTTGAAGTCGCACACCACGCTGTCCACCTTCAGCACTTGGTTGATGTTCCCGGCGATGATGCGGTTGTAGTACCCCTTCTCCGCGAAGTCCGAATAATAGTGGTACACGCTCTTGTCCGCCAGCAGCAAGGCACGTTTCACGTTGTGTTCAATCGCGCTTTTTTCAGGTGATAGCGTGAAGAACATCTCGTGGAAACGGCGCACATGTTCCCGTGCCTCCGCCGGGCGGTTCTGCGACAAATCCTGAGACAAGGCGAGCATCAGGCTCTTGCCGTTGTCCAGCACATAGATTTTCTCCCGTTGCTTCTCTGCGAAACGGTAGGAGTTCCACACGCTCCACACCGTCACCACGGCGCACAGCGAGAGGAAGACGATACCGAACAGGCGTATCTGCCTGAACGACGATTCGATGTTTCTAAGTGATTTGAATTCCATTTATATTTTCCAATTTATGATTGCACATTGATTATTTCAGCAATTTGCCGACACGTCCGACTGCGTTTCCTGCGGCTGCACCCGCCACGCTGCCCGCCATGCTTCCGGCTCGTCCCGCCATCTGGTTCACGTTGCGACCGTAACCGCCCATGCCTCCGGCTTGGATAATCCAGCCCGCAACGGTGGGAATGGTAAAGTAGCCGATGATGCCGATGCAGAGGAATACGATATACACCCCGTCGCTCGAATCCAGCGAGAAGTTCGGGTCTGCCTGCATCCGCTCGATGTCGTTTTGCAGCATCAGAACCTGTATCTTCGCCAGTATGGTGCTGAACATGTCCGATACCGGTAGCCACAGATAGACCTGTATATAGCGGCATATCCACTGCGTGAGCGTGTTTTGGAAACCGTCCCATACCGACAGGGCGAAGGCTATCGGACCGAGAATCGCCAGCACCACGAGAAAGAAGGTGCGGACGGTGTCTATCACGAGGGCGGCGGCTTGGAACAGCAGTTCGAGTATCTCGCGGAAGAAGTCGCGGATGCTCTTCTTCATGTTGTACATTCCCCGGTCGATATACATTCCCGCCATCGTCACCATGTCGGAGGGCGACCAGCCGAGTTCCTCCAGTTGCTTGTCAAATTCCTCGTTGGACACGAGGTAGGCGGTTTCGGGGTTGCGTACCATCGCCTCGTATTCCAGTTTGTCCTTCTGCTCCCGGTATCGGTTCATGTCCAGCGTTTCCGCCTCCAGCATCTTTGCCGTGCCCTGTACGACGGGTGAGAGGATGCTGTTTATCGTGCCCAGCACCACAGTCGGGAAGAACATGATGCACAGACCGATGGCAAAAGGACGGAGCATCGGGAATACGTCTATCGGTTCAGCTCTCGCCAGCGACTGCCATACCCGGTAGGCGACGTAGAACAGCGCACCCAGCCCGGCGATGCCTTTCGCCACACCAGCCATGTCCCCACACAGCGGCATCATCTGCTCATAAAGTGAACGTAAAATCTGATGAAGGTTGTCGAACTTCATAGGCTACCAGTATCTTTCGTTCATGTTCCCGTACAGCCCCATGATGCGGTCGAGGTCGTTCTTCTTTTTCGCACGCAGGTAACTCACGGAGATGTTCTTGTTCGTGTAGTAGCTCACGAGGTTGCGGTAACGCTTCATCTTCGAGTGGCAGCGTTCCACCACGTCCATGCGCTCCTTGTCGGTCATGGAGAGCGTGGTGATGTTCACCACGTTCCTGAGTTCCGTCAACACTTCGTTGCTTTCCTCCAGCAGTTTCGTGTAGCCGAAAGCGATTGCGGAAAGCTCTTCGGGTCTGAAATTCCCGTCACGGAGCATCCGTTGGAAACTGTTCACATAGATGTCTGTGATGTCGCCCACCATCAGGATGGTCTGCTGCACCTTGCGGGCGTCCTTGACCAGATTGTTCACCGATTTGAGGGCATCGTAATACTTCTTGCCCTGCTGATAGATTTTCACCGTCTCCTGAAAGTTGCTCACCATGTTCGTGGCGGTCTTGGAGGTATGGATGATGTTTTTGGAGGCATTGATGATGCCCTGCGCTAGATTGCCCGGATCGCTTACGACCCACTGTGCGCTTGCCCTGCCCGCGAAAAGCAGGCACAGGCAGATAATCATTGTTATTCTTGTTCTCATGTTACTTTGGATTTTAGTGGTTGTTATTCTTCGGTCGGATGTCCCGGCTGCGGCTTCACCCGCACATAGTCCCCGTTTGGCGAGAAAGTCAGCACATCCGTGGCCTCGTTGTAGGACACGTCGATGCGGAAGCCGGTGTTCATGAACAGGTTGCCGTTCTCCTCCTGCAAGAGATAGGTTTCCGGCTTGAGCTTGCGGCGCAGACCGCTACGACGGAACACCGTCACTTTGTAGGCTTCGCCCTCCTTGTAGATAAGCACGTCAGGTTTTCCCTCCACGCTCTCCCAGTTCCCGCACAGCATGTCGCGGCGGTTGTCGGCCACGTCGCAGGATTGCAGCATCATGACCGCCAATCCGATAAGGCACTTGCTGACTTGCAGCATTTTCACTTTTGGTAAATTCATACGCGTTTTTCTTTTTTGGTTGATACATTCTGTTTTTTAGTTATTCCTTGTTTCTCCGCCTTTCGGCAAGCTGCCGGATGGCGGCTTCGATGTCGTCGCCCAGCTTCTCCGCCAGACGGTAAACCTCCACTTTTTCCGTTTCCTCGGTGGTGTACGCCAGATACTCTTCCGCGCTGACCTCCGTGGCATAGACCGCCGACTGCGTGCCGCCCAAGCCTATCCACACCTCCTTGTAGAGCCGTGAAGGGTTGTTCGCCATGTTGATGGAGAGTATCTGCGACTTCTCCTTTTCCGTCAGTCCGAGCAACGCCTGTATCTGGTCGAACTTGTTCATATATTTCCTTTGGTCAAGCAGGATTTTACAATCCGAGTTGTTGATAATGCTCTCTTTGACCACCGGAGAACTGATAATGTCGTCCACCTCCTGCGTCACCACGATTGCCTCGCCGTAATATTTTCTGACCGTCTTATACATATAGCGCAGATATTCAGCCATGTTCGCCGATGAGAGGGCCTTCCAAGCCTCTTCCACGATAAGCTGTTTCCGCACGCCTTTCAGCCGCCGCATCTTGTTGATGAAGGCTTCCATGATGATGATGGTCACGACGGGGAACAGTTCGCGGTTTTCTTTAATCGAATCTATCTCGAAGACGATGAACCGCTTGCCGAGCAGGTCGATGTTCTCCGTGGAGTTGAGCAGGAAATCGTAACGCCCGCCCCGGTAATACTGCCGCATGGTGGTGAGCATGTTGTCGATGTTGAAGTCGGACTTCTCCACCTTGATGTCACGCTGTGCCAGTTCCTTGCGGTAGTCGTCACGCATATACTCGTAGAAGGTGTTGAACGACGGCACGATGCTACGGTCGGATTGGATGCGCTCAATATAGGCACTCACGGCACTGCCCAGCTCGCCGCTCTCCGTCTTTGTCACCTTGTCGTCCTCCGACTTCCAGAGCGTCAGCAACAGGGTCTTGATGCTGTCCTTCTTCTCCACGTCGAAGATGTAATCGTCGGTGTAGAACGGGTTGAAGCTGATGGGCTTATCTTCCGTGTAGGTGAAATACACACCGTCCGCTCCGCCTGTCTTGCGTCGGATCATGCCGCACAAGCCCTGATAGGAGTTTCCCGTGTCCACCAATACCACATGTGCGCCTTGCTCATAATATTGGCGCACGAGGTGGTTCATGAAGAAAGACTTGCCGCTGCCCGAAGGACCCAGCACGAACTTGTTGCGGTTGGTCGTGATACCTCGCTTCATGGGCAGGTCGGAGATGTCAAGGTGCAGCGGTTTTCCCGTGAGCCTGTCCACCATCTTGATGCCGAAGGGCGAGAGCGAGCTGCGGTAGTTGGTTTCCTCTGTGAACAGGCACACCGCCTGTTCGATGAAGGTGTGGAAACTCTCTTCCGCCGGGAAGTCCGCCGCATTGCCGGGTATCGCCGCCCAGTAGAGTGTCGGGCAGTCGATGGTGTTGTGGCGCGGCACGCATTCCATGCTTGCCAACTGGCTGCCCACGTCGTTCTTGATATGCTTCAGTTCCTCCGCATCGTCGCTCCACGCCATGACGTTGAAGTGTGCCCGTACCGAGGTCAGTCCGTAGGAATGGGCTTCGTTCAGGTATTGGTCTATCCACTCGCGGTTGATGCTGTTGCTCCTTGAATAGCGAGATAGCGACTGCATGTTACGGGCGGACTTCTCGAACTTCTGCAAGGTTTCCTCACTGTTGTCTATCAGCACATACTGGTTGTAGATATGGTTGCAGGAGAGCAGAAGCCCCACCGGGGAGGCGAATGACAGTCGGCAGTCACTCCGGTCGGTGGAGAGCTTCTCGTAACGGGTGTCGGTAGCCACCTTGCCCGGCAGGTCTTCCGCGTCGGAGAGGGTGTGCAGACACAGGCGGTTGTCGCCGATGCGCATCTCCCTTGCCGAAAGCTCGATGTCCTGCAAGGTGGTGTCACCTTCCGGCATGAGCGAGAAGTAGCGTTCAATAAGTCCCGTCTTTCCCTCAGTACCCACAATCTCATCGGTGGAGAGGCGGCGCAGCCTGACAAGCCCGCTGTCGTTCATGATGCGCTCGAACTGTTCGCAGGCTTCCAAGAACTTGGTCGTGGTTTCCCTGTCCAGCTCCTTCGGGATGATATGTCCCCGGCACAGCGTGCTGAAATTGCTCTGCATCCGGTTACGCTCCTTTGTTGTCTTGGTCAGGTAGAGGTAGCAGGTGTGTTTCAGGTACGGACGCTCGTTGAAGTGACGCTCGAAAGAGCGGCTTAAAAAGCTCATGTCGTCCTTCTGAAGCTCCGGTTTGTAGCGTTCCTTGATGAACCAGTCCTGTTTGTGGACGACGGAGTAGTCCGGCAGCACCTTGATAGCCTTGCACCAGCAACTGTGTATCGCCTCGTACTCCGCACCCGTCACGGTGTAAAGTTCCGGTAGTTCCACCTCGAAAGCCACCGTGATGTCGGCGTCCTTTGAGATGATGCAGCCATGCTCCACCGCTAAAAGTGGGAACCTGTTTTCCAGTGTTGTCATTTTCGATGTATTCCTCATTGTCTTTCTTCCTTTCGTTGTCGTTTGAACAGACGGGTTATCCGCCGCCGGTTGATAAGGTATCGGGGATGGCTCCGTGCCGCTCCTAATTTCATCAGCCCGTGTTCACCGTACCGGGCGTTCAGCGCGAAGGTCTGCCATACAAGGAGGGAGGACGATGCCGCGCCGAAGCCGATACATATCCACTGGTCGATACCGACCATGTAGAGGATGACGAACAGGACGAAGAGAGCCAGCAGACCTCCGCAGAAGATGAAGAGGTACTGTGCCTTCAAGCCCTTGAACTCTACCGGACGGCCGATACCCTTGTTGATTGGGTATTCAGCCATACATTATTTATTAAAGGAAGAATGAGCGCAGGATGGTGGCGGCAACAATCAGGAAGATGCACGCGCCGAACCACGAGGCGGCTGTCTTGCTGGTGTCGGGGTCGCCCGATGAAAACTTGCCGTACACTTTTACGCCCCCGATAAGCCCGACGACTGCACCGATGGCGTATATCAGTTTAGTTCCGGGGTCGAAATAAGAACTCACCATAGAGGTGGCTTCGTTGATGCCCGCGATGCCGTTTCCCTGCGCGAAAGCGGAGGCGGTTGCGGCGATGACAAGTGCCGCGGAGAGGATTGCTTTTCTGTTTTTCAAGATGTTCTTGTTCATAAACTGTTCTTGTTTTTTGCCGTCAAAAGGGTGGATGGTCCTTTGTCGGGCGGTTGATACTTTGTTTCTTTACTTTGGTTTTAGTGGATGCCCGTTTGTTTCCACGGACGTGGGCGTGTCCGTTGCGGATGGGGATGCGCCTTGCGTTTCCTCGCCGCGTGGGTTGATGTCATTCTTTCATGTTCATTTCTTTTATTGTTGTCATACATAGTTGCGAATGTCGAACTCCTCGATGTTGTCCGGCACGACGAACTCCTTTTCAGATTTCTTCAGCCGAATCTCGATAAGCCCCTTGATGCGGATGCCTATCTCCGAAGAGCCTTCCATCATTTTCTCGTACAACTCCGTGCCCTCCATGTCGGTGAACACCTTAGCCGCCTTTTCACGTTCCGCCTGTGTCGCGTCCGGGTTTTTGGCGGTCTTGCAGGCGTCGTCAATCTCGTCAAAGCTGCTGCCCGAAGCCCGTGGCGTGTCCGAGGCGTCCTCTTCCGGTTCGTCGTCCCCGTATCCCAGTTCCTCCGGCGGTATGCTCGTGAAGGTCTCATCGAGTTTTTCCTCCGGGACTTGTGCCGGGCGGGATGCGTTTCCCGTTTTTCCGTCGTCAAAAGTAGCCTCTTCCTCCGACAGCTCAATGCCTTTTTCAATAGTGGCGGCTTCTTGCGTCGGTATGGCAGCGGTTGTCCGGGTGGATGCCATCCTGAAACGGCTCTTGCCGATGATGTCCGCCTTTTCCGCAGGGACTTCCTCGTGTGCCGCTATGCGTTTAGCCTCATTCCCGTCCAGTGACCGCCATAATCCGACAATGCCCTTGAAGAAGCGGACAATCCGCGTGTCCATGATGCGCTCGTAAAGGAGCAGGAACAGGAACCAGAGGTTGCAGCCGACCGATACCGCCAGCAGAATGTCTGTCATGCTGATTGTGTAATTCATATCCTTCCGTTTTTGGTTAGAATACTGAATTGTAATTTCGGGCATAAAGGCTCTTTATCGCATCTTCGCACTGGTTGAAGTGGTGCGTCAGCACATGGTCGATGTAAGCGGACAGCGTAAGCCGGTCATGCCCGATTACACGGGTGATACGCATGATACGCTCGTGGTACTCCGGGCGCACATACGCCATCTTCCCCTCACGTGCCTTTACTTCCGGGTCGCGGATGAACAGGCGTTCATAGTCCTTCTCACTGCATTTGCCGCTTACCGGGACAGGCGACAGTATTTCCACACTCGCCTGCACTTGGGTAAACATACCTCCGCAGTCTTGCTGTGGTCTTTTTTCATTCGGTGTCATTTCTTTTTCCATTTTCAAATCAGATCTTCACGTTGTTTCTTGTACAGTTCGTTGATTCTCTCCTTGTGCTGTTCCAGATGCTGGCGCAGCACGGTATCCACATATCCGCCTACTGAGATTTCCCCTCCGGCGATGTCGTTCACGATTCTGAGGATCTTGCCGTGGACGTCACGGCTGATATAGACACATTGGCGGGTCTTTATCTCGTTGCGGCGCAGGAATAGCTCGTTGTAGTCCTCGTCCTGCCTTTTCCGGCGTCCACTTTCCCTCTGCGCTTTTTCCCGTGTTACGGGTTGCACAGGAGATGGTTCCGGTGCGGCGGTGTCCTCTTCGGTCGGTGCAGCTGCGGGTACTTCCTGTGCGGGGCGCAGTGTCCCGTCCTGTGTGCGCCGCCCGATGGAGGCTAACAGCAGTTCCTCGTCGATGCCTTCCGTGTTCACTTTCCTGCTGCCCATGCTCACTGCGGTCTGATGATGTCGCTTATCTCTTCGGAAAACTCCCGGATGCCACTCCCTTTCAGCAGTGCCGTGTCCATCGGGAAGATGGTGGAGCGGAAAACGCTCTTGCGCTCTTCCGAAAGGTCACGGCGGAACTTCTTGCTGTCGGGCAAGCGGGTGGAAAGTACCGGAAAGCCCATTTCGGCTATCACTTCCTCGTAGATGCCGTACAAGTCGTTCCTCTCCCTGCCGTCCACCATCGTCCAGAACAGATGCAGCCCCTTTGTTTTCGCCTGTCCGGTAGTCATCAGCCTGTCGCGGAACATCGTGACGAATTTCAGGGTACTCTCCACGACAAAGCGGTCGGCACTCAGCGGAGTGAAAATGTAGTCCATCTGCGAGAGCGTCTTTATCACGCCGTTGCTTCGGAGTGTGCCGGGCATGTCGAAGAACACCACGTCGGGTTTCACGTCCTCAGTGGCAATCATCCTCTCGGCATCGTCGAGGGCGTTCACCGCATTGCTTTTGACGATGGTGTAGGCGTTCTTTTTGATCCGGCGGAAATGGTCGCAAGCGAGAGCCTTGAAGTAGGTGCTGCTGTCGATAAGCCCCATTTCGTGTTCGCGCAGCCCGTGGATGCTGTGCTGCGGGTCGTCGCAGTCCACGACGGCGACATTGTAGCCTTTCACGTTGTGCAGGTAGCTGGCGGCAAGTGCCGTGACAGTGGATTTGCCGATGCCACCTTTCTGTGTTGCGAATGCAACGAAGATTTCCTTACTCATAGTTCCATTTATTTTAATTGTTGATGATTTGTTTTTCTGTTTCCATACGGATTTGGCTGTCGCACCATCCGCTTCCGTGACTACACACGCAGGCGGGTCGTCGCGTATCCGGTTCTGTGGTGAAGCGGTGCGTCGGACAAATGGTGATTGACGACATTGCGTCATGAAGTCATTGAATCCATACGTCACCGAATTGTCGGAGAACCGGGTTTCCGACGGTTCGGGTATCCGTTTCGGCAAGTATCCGAAGAAGCGGATTTCCGGGTATTTGAATGTTCCGTTTATCATATCTTCAAATCGTTCGTTTCTTGAATCATGCTGCAAATAAACAAGTATATTTTGGAACCTGTATCACTTCTCCGGCAAGTGGCGGCACGTTGCGCCGGTTAGCAGTCATTGACCGGGTCAAGCATCTGTCCGATACCGCTTTAAGGGCGTAACTTTGCACCCGGACAGCAGGGTTCGCCGATGACGCGCGGCCCGGAGTCCTGAAAGGTATTTTCCCAATCCGTCCCCTGACGGATTTTTATGTTCACCTGAACATAGCAAGATGTCTTTTCAGCCGCTCAAAATATTTTGAGCAGCCACGAAAAGCACTTGCCCTTGCAGGGGGCGGGCTTTCCCTCCGAAGTCGGGAAGCCTTTCAGAACTGCGGTGCTGTAATCCGAAGCGGCGGCTTATGCCGTCAATCCGCTAAATCCAAAGTAATATGAAAGAGAAAAGGAAAAGCAAATCAGGGAGAAATCCCAAACTTGATCCGGCGGTGTACCGGTACACCGTCCGTTTCAACGAGGAGGAACACAACCGTTTCCTCGCCATGTTCGGAAAATCGGGTGTCTATGCACGGTCTGTTTTCCTCAAAGCGCACTTCTTCGGGCAACCGTTCAAGGTGCTGAAGGTGGACAAGACGTTGGTGGACTATTACACCAAACTGTCGGATTTTCATGCACAATTCCGTGCCGTGGGTACGAATTACAACCAAGTCGTGAAGGAACTGAGGCTGCATTTTTCAGAGAAAAAGGCGATGGCGTTGCTCTACAAATTAGAGCAACACACCGTCGAACTCGTGAAACTGAGCCGCCGGATTGTGGAACTTTCAAGGGAAATGGAGGCAAAATGGTCGCAAAAATCAGTGTAGGAAGTTCGTTGTACGGCGCGATTGCCTACAACGGGGAGAAGATTAACGAGGCGCAGGGGCGGCTTCTCACCACCAACCGCATCTACAATGACGGTTCGGGAACGGTGGACATAGGCAAGGCGATGGAGGGTTTTCTCACCTTCCTGCCACCGCAGATGAAGATCGAGAAGCCGGTGGTGCATATCTCTCTCAACCCGCACCCGGAGGATGTGCTGACCGATATTGAGTTGCAGAATATCGCCCGCGAGTATCTGGAAAAACTCGGTTTCGGAAACCAGCCTTATCTTGTATTCAAGCACGAGGACATCGACCGCCACCACCTGCACATCGTGACGGTCAACGTGGACGAGAACGGGAAAAGGCTCAACCGGGATTTTCTCTACCGCCGCAGCGACCGTATCCGCAGGGAACTGGAACAGAAGTACGGATTGCATCCGGCAGAACGTAAAAATCAGAGATTGGATAATCCGTTGCGCAAGGTGGCCGCATCGGCAGGTGATGTGAAGAAGCAGGTAGGCAACACCGTGAAGGCTCTGAATGGGCAGTACCGTTTCCAGACGATGGGCGAATACCGTGCGCTCCTTTCCTTATATAATATGACGGTGGAGGAAGCGAGGGGCAACGTGCGCGGACGGGAGTATCACGGGCTGGTCTATTCCGTCACGGACGACAAGGGTAACAAGGTGGGCAACCCGTTCAAATCCTCGCTTTTCGGGAAGTCCGCAGGCTATGAAGCCGTACAGAAGAAGTTTGTCCGTTCCAAATCGGAAATCAAGGATAGGAAACTGGCAGACATGACGAAACGCACCGTCCTTTCCGTGCTGCAAGGCACTTATGACAAGGACAAATTTGTATCCCAACTCAAAGAGAAGGGCATCGACACCGTACTGCGCTACACAGAGGAAGGGCGCATCTATGGGGCTACCTTCATCGACCACCGCACGGGATGCGTGCTGAACGGTTCGCGCATGGGTAAGGAGCTTTCGGCGAATGCCTTGCAGGAACACTTCACCCTGCCATACGCCGGACAACCGCCGATACCGCTATCCATCCCTGTGGATGCTGCGGACAAGGCACACGGGCAGACCGCCTACGACAGTGAAGATATATCGGGCGGTATGGGCTTGCTCACTCCCGAAGGTCCGGCGGTAGATGCCGAGGAAGAGGCTTTCATCCGGGCGATGAAGCGCAAAAAGAAGAAAAAACGCAAGGGCTTGGGTATGTAATCAGAGTATCAACAATTAAAAAATCAATGTATGTCACAACAAGAAGACGATTTGAGGGCATTGGCGAAAATCATGGATTTTCTGCGTGCCGTGAGTATCATTTTAGTGGTCATGAACGTGTACTGGTTCTGCTACGAAGCCATCCGGCTGTGGGGCGTGAACATCGGCGTGGTGGACAAAATCCTTCTGAACTTCGACCGCACGGCGGGGCTGTTCCATTCCATTCTCTACACGAAGCTGTTTTCCGTCCTTTTGCTTGCCTTGTCCTGTCTGGGTACGAAGGGTGTCAAGGGTGAGAAAATCACTTGGGGGAGAATCTGGACAGCATTTGCCGTCGGGTTCGTGCTGTTTTTCCTGAACTGGTGGTTGCTGCCCCTGCCGCTGCCGCTTGAAGCGGTGACGGGACTGTATGTCCTTACCATTGGAACGGGCTATGTCTGCCTGTTGATGGGTGGTCTGTGGATGAGCCGCCTGTTGAAACACAATTTGATGGAGGATGTTTTCAACAACGAGAACGAGAGTTTCATGCAGGAAACGAGGCTTATCGAAAGCGAGTATTCGGTCAATCTGCCGACACGTTTCTATTACAGGAAACGCTGGAACAACGGTTGGATCAATGTAGTTAATCCCTTCCGTGCGTCCATCGTGTTGGGTACGCCGGGCAGCGGCAAGTCCTATGCCGTGGTAAACAATTTTATCAAGCAACAGATTGAAAAGGGCTTTAGTCAATACATCTACGATTTCAAGTATCCCGACCTATCTACTATTGCCTACAACCATTTGCTGAACCACCCGGACGGCTACAAGGTAAAGCCGAAGTTCTATGTGATCAACTTCGACGACCCGCGACGCTCTCATCGGTGCAATCCCATTCACCCGGATTTTATGGAAGATATTACGGATGCCTATGAGAGTGCCTACACAATAATGCTCAACCTCAATAAAACGTGGGTGCAAAAGCAGGGCGACTTCTTCGTGGAGTCACCTATCATTCTGTTTGCCAGTATTATCTGGTATCTCAAAATCTATCAGAACGGGAAGTTTTGCACGTTTCCCCATGCTATCGAGTTTCTGAACCGCCGTTACGAGGATATATTTCCGATACTGACCTCTTATCCGGAGCTGGAGAACTACCTTTCGCCGTTCATGGATGCGTGGCTTGGAGGGGCTGCGGAGCAGCTCATGGGTCAGATAGCGTCGGCAAAAATCCCGCTTTCGAGGATGATTTCACCGCAGCTCTACTGGGTGATGTCAGACAGCGAGTTTACGCTGGACATCAACAATCCCGAAGAGCCGAAAATCCTCTGCGTGGGTAACAATCCCGACCGTCAGAATATCTACGGTGCGGCACTCGGTCTGTATAATTCCCGTATCGTGAAGCTCATCAACAAGAAGGGGATGCTGAAGTCATCGGTCATCATCGACGAGTTGCCCACAATATACTTCAAAGGGTTGGACAATCTTATAGCTACCGCCCGAAGCAACAAGGTTGCCGTGTGTCTGGGCTTTCAGGATTTCAGCCAGTTAGTGCGTGACTACGGGGACAAAGAGGCGAAAGTGGTGATGAACACTGTCGGCAATATTTTCTCCGGTCAGGTGGTGGGGGAAACAGCCAAGACGCTCTCCGAGCGGTTCGGTAAGGTGTTGCAGAAACGGCAGTCCATCTCCATCAACCGGCAGGATGTTTCCACCTCCATCAACACGCAGATGGACGCGCTCATTCCACCGAGTAAGATTTCCGGGCTTACGCAGGGAATGTTTGTCGGTTCTGTATCCGACAACTTCAACGAGCGTATCGAGCAGAAGATTTTTCATTGCGAGATTGTGGTGGATGCCGAAAAGGTGAAACGGGAAGAAAGTGCCTACAAGAAAATTCCCGTCATTACAAACTTCACGGACGAGGACGGCAACGACCGCATGAAGGAAACGGTGCAGGCGAACTACCGGCGCATCAAGGAAGAGGTGAAGCAGATTGTGCAGGAGGAACTGGAGCGTATCAAAAACGATCCGGTGCTGTGTAAACTGCTACCAGATAATGAGACTGTCTAACAAGTCCCCAAAATTGAAAATTATCCCTATCGAAGTTTGAAGTGACCCCCAAAAGTTGGATACAATTTTTTTGGGGGGCACTTCAGTTCTGACGGGTAAAATCGTAAAATTCGGACTTGTTAGACAAATACTTACGCGGTTTCAACCTCAGGTACTGAATCTATCGAATTGACAAATTTAACCAATTGCGGATCTGAATCTTTTTGTATGAGGTTTCGGAGACTCTTTTTCAATTCATAAGCATCATCCCCTGCTGTATTTATTAAATCCATATAAAAATCTTTGTTTTGCAGAATCAATGAACGGCATGCCCCATCGGAAATTACAGGTTTCACTATTTTATCAATAACGTCTCCAGCTTGACTTTTCAAATTACCATGCGATCTAAGCCATGTTTCGAAAAATTGAAACTTTATTGCATTGATAGTCTTTTTACCGATGCAGAAATCATTTCTTATATCGGTAACTGTCGATTTAATTTTTCGTTTATCCAATCTTTCAACTATATTCTTGAAACAATTAGGGAAAGGATTCAAACTTTGAGTTCCAGAAGCAATATCCATCAGAATCTTTTTGCCAAATTCAGTCAAGTTATCTGGCAAGGATTTGATTTTAGCCAGTAAATGTTTTATTGCGACAAACCAATAATATGATGTATGTGCTGTTCTTTGGGCGTATAATGTATCAACACTTATTTCAGACAACGCTTCGAACGCTATTTTATTGATATGATCGGTCAGGACATTGCTTATTTTAGTGGTCAAATCGTAAAAAGATGCGTCAGGAATTACATCTTTAATATTGTTCTTAGTGATATACTTATCCAAATCGGTATTCCACTCTGCTAAATGCTCGATAAATACCTCATCCGTTACACCTATTCTGTTCTTAATATCTTCAAATTGGGGCAATATGTCTGAGAGCAATAATTTATAGCCAAGTTTATGATTTACCATGTATTGTAGTGTTTCATTTAATAGCGGTATATTCCATCCCACACTATTTACTAATAAGTCTCCATGATCCACATAATAGTCCATGAGTTCTGCAACATATTTTATATCTCCACCCTCTATTAAGGAAACGGAATGACCATGTGCCAATTGCATGGCGACTAAATCGTAATATCCAGACTCTTTAATGTTTCGGCCATCAGTTTCTAATTCAGAATGCAACTGATTTATGTAGGTTGAATCTAACGTTACAGGTAAAGGTCTTTCTTCGTCAGATGCCAATAAACGATAGGTTGTAAATATAGCCCCTATATTATCTTTATTTACATTCTGTTCATCAATGCAATTCGTGATCGCTTGCAAAAGCGTTGGAAACGTATAGGTAGAATTATCTTTTAACGTTTTTACAATATCTGCATGGTCGAAATTATCGGGTAGTAAGTTTGCCAAATAATTATCGAGCGCCTCCGAATTTGTTGCTACTTGATAATATTTATATGCTTTAGTTGTCGCGTTATCCCGATAGGCAGCATCTGTTGCATTTGCAGCTTGAATATAATCGATAAATGTATTTGGCTTGACTGTTTTTGCTTCAATCAATGACGTAAAATCGCACGCCAACTTATTTTGCGCAATAAACCTGTCTATTGCATCTAACGTTTTGAAATAGTCGCCGCCATTGAAGTCATTGAACCGAACTATCTTCTTATATAATTGAGCAATCACATGGTTTTGGCTTTCCGTGTCTAAATGCAACAGCAGTTCTTGGTATTCGACAGGGAACACCTGCTTCTCTATGGATTCTTTTAATTTCAATTGTGCTATTCTTTGCCATACACGCAGAATAACATCGCTCTTTCGAGTTAATTTATGCAAACAATGTATAATCTTATCGATAAGCGCATTGTCCATACATTGTATAACTTCTTCTAATACAGTGTCAAATTGTTTATTAGTCTCTGCATATTGATTTATGTCGTGGTCTTCTTCTCCGTTGATGCAGCCTTCAATATATTTTTTCAATGGAATTTGTCGAGCATCTTCAACATCGACACCATATACCAAAGCTGCAATTTCGCGTTGTGTTTGCAGATCATTGTTAATTATTGTTTGAATGCCATTCAGATAGTCGCCGGACAATATTTGTTCTACTGGATTTGCCAGAATATCCGTCTTCTTCAAACAGAACAATGCTATGTTTATCATCAAAATTTCGTTACACCACTCTTGTTTAAGAGCGACCATCTCATTGATATATGATATAATTTCCCTAACATTGGCATTAGGATTTACCAATCTGAATATCCGATTTATAGTTTCTTTCGCTTCATTTTCTGTTTCTCCAAATGCTTCAACAAACAGTTTGTTGAATATACTTCGATAGTCGGTAATAACAGGAGGAGCAACACGATAAACAATAGGGAAAGTTTTATTGATAAAATACTTGGTCAGTTGTTTCGTTTGTTCGTCGGTCTCATCTCCGAATGCACAAGCTAAATGTGTTTCATCGAAAGGAATAACAGCCCAAACATTTTCAAAACCGCTATCGGCGAAGAACGTATGGATAGAAGACCATAATTCTTTTACTTTTTCAGCGGGGAGACGATCCATGTTGTCAAAAACAAGGACTAATTTACGTTGTCCTTTTTCCTTGATAAAATCAGAAATGTCTTGCATCCATGTTTTGAACTCGTAAACCGTTGGTTCGTCTTCGCTCAAAGTCTCATAGCAAACGTCCTTTTCGACTTTATCTTGATAAATAGCTAACATATAACTCCATCCATATTTATGATCTTTGCTATATGCCCATTTCCAAACGCACAATGCAATAAGAACTGGCAGTGCAGCTATGATAATAGACAATAAAGAAAACCACCATGTTGTGGGTGTAGGTTTTACTGCATACGCAATAAATGTAAATATCGGAGTTAAAACTGCAACCAAAAATGCCGCAACCATACCATTACTGATAAGGGGATATTTTTCGGTTACGGTCTCCGTTTTACGGGCTAATAAATATTTCAGCTTTTCAGACCATGATACGGTTTTCGTACCTCCACCTTTGACTTTTATTGTTGCATTTCCAGATAGGATACCATCATCAATAAGTTTGCTTGTAAGCAATTCCAATATAGAGCGGCGTTGCAAGTCCTCTTGATGTCCCCATGCGTCATACTCAAAAAAGTAATAGTCGTCTGATAATTCACGTTCCAACATTTTAACCACGTTGGATTTTCCAGATCCCCAAATACCTTCGATGCCGATAATTCGAGGTAAAGTACATTCCTCATCCAATGAATCATTCTGACAAAAATGGCGAGCAATAGTTTTTGCCAACCTTTCTTGCGAACCTCCATCGAATTTGTCAATACCACACGGTTTATTTTGGATAAACCGCGGATATTGCTGTTTGGATTGTAGTTTTGTTTCCATATACGTAATTTATTGATTATACGAACTCCAAATAATTCTCCCGATTTACCACATGAAACTCGGCATAGGGATAGGCTTCTTGGAAGGCTTTCGGTGCGGCCGGCATTTTATTTCCCCACTTGAACTCCAAGGCGGTAAGACTGTCGGCACTCTCCTCAATCAGGTCGATTTCCTGTTTGTCGTAGGTGCGCCAGAAATAGAACTCCCTGTGCAGTCCCTCATTGAAGTTCGCTTTGCGCCGCTCTCCGATGATGTAGTTCTCCCACAGCGCACCGACATCCTGCCGAATGGCCAGCGGTGAGAAAGCCCCGATAATGGCATTGCGAATGCCGTTGTCGTAGAAGTACCACTTGCCAGCTTTTGTAACCTCCTTGCGTAGGTTACGCGAATAAGCCCCCAGACGATAGATAACGAAGACCTTTTCCAATAGGTCGAGGTATTTTTCAACGGTCGTCTTGCTCATGCCGAGTTGTTTACCTAACTCTTCGTAAGAAACTTCGCTGCCCAACTGAAAAGCTATCAATCGCAGTAGATCGCGCATCTTGCTCGAATTTTTTAAGCCGTCAATTGCTAAGATATCTTTAAGCAGGTATGCACCGACAATATCACGTAGGTAGTCTGTTTTACGTTCATAGTTCTCCATCATTACTACTTCGGGATAGGAACCGTAAATCAAGCGCGCTTCGAGGTTCTGGCGGGTTTCAAGTGCCGTTTCCGTCTGTGCGATTTCCCGTTGCGAGAATGGTGTAAGGAGAAATTGCGTACTGCGGCCGACCAACGGTTCACCAGTCTTATTCAGCAAATCGAATGACGAAGAACCACTTGCCAAGACACTTATTCCCGGTATTTCATCAACTATCAACTTCAGAATACTACCGATTTGTGGTATGTTCTGTGCCTCATCAATAGCCAGCAAATCAATACCATCCAATAAATGCCGATAATTGGCTATTGAGCGATTCTCCAATAGTGCTAATGTGTCGTAGTCTTCGCCGTTGAGCATCATCGTCCTACCTGAATAGTTGTCCACAATTTTACGCATCATTACCGTTTTACCAACACGGCGAGCACCAAAAATCAGTACTGCTTTATTGGGCGCGATTCGTGCTGTAATCTTCTCTTGAAGTATTCTATTTACTGTTTCCATACCTTATAAAATATAATGCAAAGATAATCATATTTTTTAATTGGCGAATTTTACAAAAAAAACGGGCTATTAAATGGCGATTTTTACAACCACAATCTTATGGAAGTTGTTTCATTGTTTTTAGTAATGATATATGTTCATACTATGATGACTCAATAATTTACCAGACATACGTTTCTGAAATTTGTCCTTATAGGAATGAAAAACTCACATATATTGTGCTAATTAATATATAATTAAATGAAAATAAAAAGACAGGATACGAGTATTCCTGTCTTCTCATATGTAATGGATATTTTTTTATTTTCTCATCCGCTCCAACTCCTCATCACGCAACATTCTCTCGTTCAGTTTTTCCTGCATCCTGTCAATGAAATAGGTGCGGCTTTCGTTCTTCCGGCGTTTGATATCAGTGTAGAAGCGGTAGCAGTCTTTAGAATCAACCCCGAATATCTTATAGAGAAGTGGGGCGAGCTGTTTGAGCGGCATATTGCCGTTGTTGATGCAGCCCATCACGTCTATGCCGTAGATAAGTTCCACGAGGTCGATGGCATTGCCCGTCCATTGAAGAAGGCTGGCGGTGGTTTCTGTTGCGTTGTTGGCGGATATTAGTGGTGGCACTTGGGGCGTGGCAAGGAATTTCTGCATCTTTCTTACGAAAGACAGAGCCTTGCTGACGTAGGCGGCAATCTCTCTTTTTTCTTCTGACAGATTACGTACGGGATGGTGCTGCAACTCGATTTCGATGTAGGCAAGCGCGATGACGGTAAGGTTCATGTCCATGCCGCCGTTGCACAGTTCGATCACTTGGGTGGCGAAAGCCGTGTATGCCGTTTCCATATTGCAGTCGCCGGCTTCGTTTATCAGGCGGAAAAAGTCGGTTTCCGCCAGCAAGAAATAATTCATGGTTCTGTCAATTTTGAAAATTACACTTTGTTTTCTGCGTGCGCACATGAATATAATTGGCAAAAAACGCGGCAGAAAATAAAAAATCCAACACTCAATTTTACAAAGTGCTGGATTTCAGAGGTATAAAATTCAGTATTTTTTCACAAGGACAAATTATCTCCGACTTAAATTGTTTGTAATCGGAACATTTATTCTATTCCTGAAAATAGAAATGTATGCTTGCCGCACATTTTGGCTATCTTGCTTTTTTATCAAGGATATAGATAATGCGACATACACCGTTGGGATAGCTTTTCAAAGAGGAAAGCGTCCAGTGTTGCTCTGGCAGAGCCGACTTAAAAAAATGTCGTCCGCTTCCGGATATGAAAGGAACGGTGTATAGTATGATTTCATCCACAGCGTGCATCCGCAGCAGTCCGTTTATATAGTCTGCCGTGTCCGGTGTGGCTTCCGCGAGGTAACGGATGTTTGTGCAGTCTTTTCTCCATTCGTGCAGCATTGAAATGGAATAGTCCGGTGTCACACGGTAAAAGGCTTTCTTCCTGATTTCATCAAGACCGCAACGGTCAAGGCACAAATCCTGATGTGCTTTATCATATAACTCTGAAGAAAGACATCCGTCCATCGTCAGTACGGCGAGAATCTGAACTTTACCCATAATCGTTTCCTTTCGTTAGGCAAGGGTAAAAAAGTAGCGTGCAATTCACACTACCTTCAAGCGATGGCTCTGGTAAAGCCTTTACGGAGAGTACGTGAATGCACGCTATGCGTAAGCATAGCATAAGCATCACGCAATCGTCTCCGTAGTTCCAATTTACCAGATTTTCGCTTGAAACGCCTTGCGGTCTTATCCTATATGTTGGCGGCGAAAAGCTCCTGCCAATCGCCGTTTTTCTCAAATGTTATGCAAAGATAGCCAAATTCAGTGAATTACGGGCTATGATTGCTTGAATTTATATTTAAGTCCATACTCTTCAAGTTTGCTGTATAGTGTTGTCCTGCCTATGCCGAGCAGTTCTGCGGCGACACTCCGGTTGCCGTTTGCCTGTTTCAACGCACGCAATATCCGCTCCTTATCCTCCGCGTCATTGCGCAAGGCGAAGCTGACAGTAGAGGTCGGTTTCGTCACGGCAAGTTCCAGATGCTCTTTCATGACAACACCTTCCTGCGCCTGCAATACAGCACCCATAACTTTCTGCCGAAGTTCCCGCACGTTGCCCGGCCATGCGTGTGTCAGCAACGCTTTACGTGCTTCGGAACTGAACCCGCTCACGCTACACTCCAGCTCTCTGTTTGCCATATCACGGAAGAACTCTGCCAGCGGCATAATGTCTTCTTGACAGTCACGCAACGGAGGAACGGTTATCCCGAAGTCGTGCAGGCGGTACAGAAGATCCTGCCGAAAACGCTTTTCATTCACCGATACCTCCAAATCTTCATTGGTAGCAGCGATGATGCGGACATTGAAATTCCGGTCTGCCTTGTCTCCGACCGGGCGATACCGCCTCTCCTGTATGGCACGGAGCAACATCTGTTGGGTTTCCAACGCGAGGTTTCCTACCTCGTCCAGAAACAACGTGCCGCCTTCCGCCTCATGGAAATATCCTTTCTTGGCATTGTCCGCACCTGTAAATGCACCTTTGACGTGTCCGAAGAAAGCCGACGGTGCAAGCTCTTTGGAGAGTGAACCGCAGTCCACCGCCACAAATGGCTTGCCTGCACGTTTGCTCTTGTCATGCAACAGGTGGGCAATATGCTCCTTGCCCGTGCCGTTCTCACCAAATATCATCACGCTCATATCGGTGGCGGCTACCAGCCTTATGCGGTGCATGATTTTCTGAAAGGCGGAACCTTCACGGGCGAATATAGGCATACGGCGTTGTCCTGCCTGACGTTCTTTCAGTATGGAACGGATCAGGGGGACAAGTTTATCCTCCACAAGCTGTTTGGGAATATAGTCTATCGAGCCGAGTTTCATGCTTTCCACGGCGGTATTAACTTCGGCGTAGTCGGTCATAATGATGAAGGGCTGCATCTTTCCCTCCTTTCGCATCCAGCACAAAAGGTCTATGCCACTGCCGTCAGGCAGACGCAGGTCGGCAACCACGATATCATTATCTGTTGCCTGTTGCAGATGTTTCTTCGCGGTTGAGAGGTGGTAAGCCTTCATATTGCGGTAGCCCTCCCGTGACAGCATATTGCAGACATATTCGCAATACACGATGTTGTCTTCCACCACAATTATTTTTGTCTTATTCATCTTCGTATTTTCTCCTTTCCTCTTCTGCCAACCGTATTATTTCCACTCCCTTATCCAGCACGGCAGTCACGGCATGGCTTAACGCTTCACCATCCGGGAGAGCATCGCCACGAAGCAATCCGTAAAGTACATTCAGCGGTTGGTCGGCACGGAGCACCTCCCACGAACTGCGCAGGTGGTGGATCAGGGAATCCAGCTTTTGCAGGTCTTTTTCTTTTGCTGCATCCCGTACCGCCTGCATTTCCTTTTCTGTTTCAGTTATCAACTTTTCCAGCATGACGGCTTCATTGCCATAGGACAATAAGGCGGAAAAGTCCGGTTTCCCGTCCGGTGTCGCTTTTATGGCACACCTGTCGGAAACCTCCATCAGTTCCGATATGGAGAACGGTTTGAACAGGCATCCGGCAAAGCCTTTTGCCAATAGTTCCCCTTTGTTACAACTGCCCGAAGCGGTTGCCACAACCACCGGGATTGTTGGTGAATTGCCCACGTTGGACGAACGCAACAGTTCCAGCAATTCGAAACCGTTTATATCGGGCATATTCAAGTCTGTCAGCAACAGGCTGTATTCTTTCTGGCGTATCATTTCCATCAGTGCCGCAGCATCGGTGCAAGTGTCGCAGTGTATTCCTTCTTGGGAATACATCTCTTTCAGCATCAGAAGTAATACCTCATCATTGTCAATGGCGACAACATCATGGAATTTATTGTTATGATAAACAGGTGTATTGCTTGTATATCCAAGCTGTTCTTCAGCTTCCTGCATAGAAATTTCAACTGTGAAACGACTGCCTTTCCCTTTCTTGCTGTCTAAACGGATTGTTCCGCCAAGCATCGACACAATATTACGCATTATGGCAAGCCCAAGCCCGAAACCCTCCTTTGCGGCGGCATTTGATAGACGTTCAAACGCACCGAACGCTTGTTTCTGTTCCTCTTCTGTCATGCCTGTACCTGTATCTTCAACGACCAGTGTCAGAACTCCATTATCATATTCAGTAATCAAAGAAACACCGCCTTCTTCTGTGAACTTGACAGCGTTTGACAGCAGGTTATTCCCGATTTGTATTATTCGCTCTTTGTCGGTCAATACAATGGCATCGTGTCCAGTCTTCACGGACAAGGACAGCCCTTTGTTCACGGCAACAGGCATGAACTCCGTTTCAAGTGTGTGCGTGATTGCTGAAATCCGGCAGGGTGACAGACGGGGCTGTTCCTTGCCGTTGTCCAGGCGGAAGAAGTCAAGCAAAGTGTTAAGCATATCCCGCATACGGTCGGAGGATTGCAGTATGTTTTGGATATACTGCCCGGACTTATCCTCACACTGTTCTTTCCGTATCAGTCCGGCATAGCCTGTTATTGCTGTCAGCGGTGTGCGCAGTTCATGGGTGATAGTATGTACCGCCTTCTTCCTTGACGTTATCAGTGCCTCGTTCCGTTGTACGGATTGTTCCAGTTGCCTTATCAAATCAGTTGTCTTGTGCTTGTATTGTTTAATGCTTTTTGCATCACGATGTATGATGATGTAGGAAATTAACAACAATAGAAGAACGAATCCCATTAAACCGCCTACTTGCATAAATGACTTTTCACGCATGGCAACTATTTCGTTTTCCCGGCTTTGCAGTTCGGTTTGTACCTTTTCTTCTATTTGGCAAATCAATTCTTGCAGTTGTCTGTTAAGTTCTGCATTACGAGCTGCAAGGCTGTCGGCTTGTTCCGACAATTGGCGATCCTGCACTTTCTGTTCGCTGATTACGTTTCTATTGACCGAATGAAGGATAGTGGTTGATACTGCTGGAGTTACTTCCTTTTTTTTGCCGAATATGCCTAAGAAACCTTTACGTTTCGACTTCTGTGGTTGTTCCTGTGCGCTTCTTGCCGCAATGACGGGTACACGCTCGGCAATCCTCTGGTTCAAACTTTCCTGTTCATCTAATACTTCCACAATGCCCTGAAGTAACCTTTCCTTGCTTTCCAACAAGTGGCGCACACTGTCTATTTGTCTTGCTGGATAAACCGTTTTGAAACGGCATAGCATACTGTCCACTGCCATACGCCGAATATGGTAATGCTCCAAATCCTCGTCTTCCCACTCCAACACACTTTCGCCCAAAAGAGAAAGCCCGGTCATTTCACCGTAAACATGATGTATTTCTTGGCGGAAGTTGTTTATCCGTTGGTTCTCCGTTTCCAATGCCTCAATCTCTTTCCATTCATAATGCCACAGATACATGATCCCACCTGCCAACAGGCACATCAACAGGTAACCAGCGGCAACCAGTATGCGGAGAAATCTCGTACTCATGAAATTCAGTTTCATTCATATATTCTTTTTATCAAACAGCCCGCAAATTTCTTTGACTCATGGGCAGTGCCTCTTATTTCCTTTTCTTTCACCCTTGATTTGTCAATGTCTGACTTTGATAATTGCGAAGCGCCGCTTCGTTTTTTACCTGCATCCTCCACCCAAAGCATGGTAGAGGTTGATGATTCCCTGTATCTCGCCAAACCTGTCCTGCGCCTGTGCTTGTTCTGCGCTCAGCAGGGATTGTTGTGTTGTAAGCACTTCCAGATAGCTGGTGGAAGAATGGCTCATCAGCAGTTCTGTCTTTCGCACAGCTTCACGCAAGGTTTCAACCTGCCGGGTGTTTATCTCATATTGCGACTTAGCCGTCTGCCAGGTGGTTAATGCATCGTTCACCTCCTTTCCTGCGTTCAGCAATGACTGTTGGAATAATAATTTGGCTTCTTCCTGTTTAGTTTGTGCAATCTTCAAGTTGGCGATATTCGTGCCACGGTTGAATAGCGGTTGTGTCAGGGAACCGATGGCGTTGAACAACCATTGTCCGGGATTGGTGATTGCTCCACCTCCATTGTTAGTCCAACCCAATGTGCCCGAAAGAGTGATATTGGGGTAGAAGGCAGAGCGGGCTACATGGGTGGCGTAAAACGCTTGTGCCAGTTCCATTTCAGCCTGACGCACATCGGGACGATTGGAAAGCAACTGCAAAGGAACTCCGATAGAGATAGTATCAGGGAAGGATGCTTCGTCCAGGCTACTCCGTTCAATCGGTTGCGAAGGCATGGCAAGTATCGCAGACAAAGCATTCTCTGTTTCAGAGACACTTTTGCATATAGCCAGTTGCGATGATTCAAGTTGCATCACGTTTGCCTTTGCCTGCAATACCCCGGCTTCATTCGCCTTGCCCACCTTTTTCAACGCTTCGAGTGTGCGCACGGTAGCCCGCCAGTTTTCCAAAGTCCGATTGTTTATAGACATTTGTTCGTCAAGCAAGGCAAGTGTATAATAACTGTCTGCTATCGTGGCGATGAGTTGTGTCTGTACGGCTTGCTGATAGTCACGACTTCCCTGCCATGCGACAACCGCGCCACGCTTCGCAGCCGTGAATTTACCGAATATATCCAGTTCCCAACTTGCGGTCGCCCCGACATTGTATGTCTTTGCGGTCGCCCCATCGTAGCGGCTACCACCACCTTCGGCATTGATTCCCAATGAAGGGAGATAGGACAGTTTTGCCGTCATCAAAGCTGCCTCAGCCGCTTCAACCCGCAGGCGTGCCACATTGAGGTCTGTATTTTGCTCAAGTCCTGCCTCAATCAAAGACTGAAGTTCCCGGTCGGTGAACATCTCCCGCCATGACATGGAGGCGATGTTTGTTGTATCAATATCAACAGATAAGTTCCAATACAGATTTTCTGTCCGGATGCCAGCCCGATGATACCGGCTGTATGTGCCGCAGCCGGTAAGCATCAAAGTTGATAATATAAATATGGTTGTCTTCTTCATTTAATTACGTTTAACTCGTTCTTGAATGTATTGAAATGTGATGAACAGCGACGGCACGAGGAACAGCAATGCCAATGTACCCACTATCATGCCGCCTATTACACCTGTGGCAAGCGAGCGGCTGCCATTGGCACCCACGCCATGGGCCATCATCAGCGGAATAAGACCGAACACCATCGACAAGACGGTCATCAGGATAGGGCGCAGGCGAACCTTTGCCGCGCTGTATGCCGCCTGTGCCAATGTCATGCCTTCCGACCGTCGCTTACCAGCATATTCGGTCAGCAGAATGGCGGTCTTGGCAAGCAGTCCGATAATCATGATCAGTCCGGTCTGCATATAAATGTTGTTCTCCAATCCGAACATCCATGCGAACAGGAAGCTGCCCATCAGTCCGCAAGGCACGGACAGCAACACGGCAAACGGGATGAACACGCTTTCGTAGAGGGCGCACAGTATCAGGTATATCAAGACCATACAGAGCATGAATATCATTGCGGCATTGTTGGTGGTCTTGCTCTCCTCACGCGATAATCCCCCGAACTCGTAGCTGCAAGTGGCAGGAAGCACCTCACGTGCCGTCTCGCCAATCGCCTTGATGGCCTGACCGGAACTGTAGCCCGATGCCGGAGAGCCGTTGATGGCGATGGCATTGAAAAGGTTGAAGCGCGTAAGGTCGGAAGGTCCGTTGGTCTTGGTCAGGCGCACGAACTGGCTCAGCGGTGCCATGCTGCCATCGGAAGTACGCACGTACATCAGGTTGAGCGACTCCGTATTGATGCGGTACTCCGCCGGTGCCTGCATAGTGACGTGATAGAGTTTGGAGAAACGGTTGAAGTCCGATACATACGACCCGGTATAATACCCGGAAAGCGTGGACAACACATCGGCAGGAGATACGCCCGACTGCTCGCATTTCGCCGCGTCAATATCCACCCAATACTGAGGATAGTCTGCGGCAAAAGACGAATAGACCTCTCCGATTTCGGGACGGCGGGACAGTGCCTCTACAAATTTATCAGCCTCCTTCTTGAATGCGGCAACGTCTCCGCCCGTTTTGTCCTGCAAGTAGAGTTCAAAACCGTTGCCCATGCCGTAGCCGGCAATCATCGGCGGTGACATGGCAAACACCGTGGCATCGGGAACATCAGCGGTAGCGGCATAAATCTTGCCTATCACGTCATCCACCGATTGCCCTTCATCCTTGCGTTGGTTCCAATCTTTAAGTGTCATGAAATACATTGCCTGTGAAGGACCGGAACCGCTGAATGAGAATCCTCCGACCGCTCCGCTGTACTCAATCTCAGAGATGCTGTCAAGACGGTTGTTGATACGCGCCATCACCTTGTTGGTCTGCGCCATGGAGGAGCCGGGCTTTGTGTTCATGCTTACCATCACCGTGCCGGTGTCTTCCTGCGGAATAAGTCCTGTCTTCGTGATATTGACCAGCAAGACCAGCAACCCGAACGAGGCGGCAATCGTTCCCCACAGCAACCATCGGCAATGGATGATATACAGTACACCACGCACATAACGGCGGCTCAGACGCTCGAATACGGCATTAAATGCCTTACGGAAGCGTGCCGCAAAATTGTTCTTCGTGTTTCCGTGCTCGTCGATATAAGGTTTCAGGAACAAAGCACACAACGCCGGAGAAAGGGTGAACGCATTGATAGCCGATATGCCCACGGCAACCGCCATCGTGATACCGAACTGGGCATAGAACGCCCCGGAAGTGCCGCCCATCATTGCCACAGGGATAAACACCGCCATAAAGATAATGGTAGAGGTGAGAATGGCGGACGAAACGCCCTTCATGGCATCATCGGCGGCAAGTACCGGCGACTGGTAGCCTTCGTCGAACTTCGCCTGCACCGCCTCCACCACCACGATGGCATCGTCCACCACCGTGCCGATGGCAAGCACAAGGGCGAAAAGCGTGAGCAGGTTGATGGAAAAGCCTATCAGCGACATCACGGCAAACGTGCCGATGATGGAGACGAAGATGGAAACCGTGGGAATGAGCGTGGACTTGATGTCCTGCAAGAACACATACACCACCACGATAACCAGAAGTATCGCCTCGATAAGCGTCCGTATGACAGAATTGATGGAGGCATACAGGAACTTGTTGGTATCGGTCAGCACCACAAACTCCGCACCTTCCGGCAGGTCGCGTTCAATTTCATCGAGCACCTCGTGAATCTCATTGATGGTGCTTGAAGCGTTGGAGCCCGCTTTCTGGTTGATGAGCATGAAGGCAGCCGGATGTCCGTTCACTTCGGTGGAATAGCTGTAGTATTCATCGCCCAACTCCACGTCGGCGACATCTTTCAGCCGCAACACATCACCCCCGGGCAGGGACTTGATGACCAGCTCGCCGAACTCTTCCGCTGTGGAGAGGCGGCCGCGATACTTCATCGTGTATTCGTTTGCCGTGGGGTGATTGGCTCCGAACGAACCGGTTGCCGCCTCGATGTTCTGCTTCGCCAGCACGGAGGAGATGTCATCGGGAATCAGTCCGTACTGTGCCATCTTGTCGGGGCGCAACCAGAGGCGCATACTGTAGTTGGAACCGAACAGTTGTGCCTTTCCCACACCGCCGATACGTTTCAATCGCGGCTCCACGTTAATCTTCACGTAATTGTTGAGAAAGGTCTGGTCGAAACGGTTGTCGGGGCTATAGAGGGCGAATGTCAGCAACTCGGCGTTCTGCTGCTTCTCGGTGGTGACGCCGGTCTTGGTCGCTTCTGCCGGAAGCTGGCTCAACACGCCGTTCACCCGGTTCTGCACATTGACCGCCGCCATGTCGGCGTTGGCACCCTGCTTGAAATAGATGTTGATGGAAGCATCGCCTGTATTGGATGCCGTGGAGGTCATGTAGGTCATGTCCTCCACGCCGTTGATGGCCTCTTCCAGAGGAACAATCACGGCTTTCTGCACCGTCTCGGCATTCGCGCCGGGATAGGTAGCCCATACGTTGATGGTGGGCGGGGCGATGTCGGGATATTGCTCCACGGGGAGGGCTTGTATGGCGATAACGCCCATCAGGACAATCACCACGGAGATGACACCCGAAAATACCGGTCGGTCTATGAAGAAACGCAGGTTCATGGTTTTGTGGTTTTAGGTGTGACAATCATTCCTTCCTTTAGCTGCCCCACACCTTCGGTGATGAGGGTGTCGCCGACGGACAAGCCCTGCTCTACAACGAAGTGGTTGCCGTCGTTCAGGCGGTCTACGGTCAGGTAGGCAGCTTCGGCCTTTCCGTTTTTAAGGCGGTAGGCGATAATCTTGTCCTGTAGTTCCACGGTGGCGGTCATGGGAATCAGGATGGCATCCGTATTCAGCACTTGCAGGATGACGTTGCCGATGGTTCCGCTCAGCAGATGCCTGTTGATGTTGGGAAACAGGGCCTTTATCTGTACGGCACCGGTCGTGGGATTGACTATTCCGCTGATGGTCTCTATTTTCCCTTGTTTCCCATAGACGGAACCATTGTTAAGTTGGAGGCTAATCGGAGGCATTTCACATATGATTCTGTCAATCGAACCATATCTGGCCTCGAACTGCCTAAGTTTGTTTTCCGAAATGGAGAAATAGGCATACATTTCCGAATTGTCCGACACCACTGTAAACGGTTGTTCGATGGTGGGACCGACGAGTGCGCCGACGCGGTAAGGGAGCGTGCCTATAACCCCGTTACTCGGACTCTTGATTTCGGTGTATGACAGCTCGTTCCGGGCATTTGCTTCCTGAGCTTTTGCTTGTTCCAGCTCTGCCTGTGCCACTACTAATTGGTTTCGGGCAACAGACAGTTCGTAATCGGATATGACTTTTTCATCGAACAGCGACTGTTTGCCGTTCAACTCGATACGCGCTGTTTCCACTTTTGCCCGTGCCGCGCTGACATTGGCGATTGCGATGCGCAGTGCAGCCTGATAGGGCGTTTGGTCAATGACAGCCAGCACTTGCCCTGTCGCTACTTGCTCTCCCTCTTTCACGCACAGGCGGATGATGCGACCCGATACTTGAGGTATGATGTCCACATCCTGTCGTCCGCGAATCGAAGCGGAATAGGTTTCTTCCAATTCAATGGGTTGGGAAGAAACCACCATGACGGGCAATGCCTGTCCCGTTTCCTCTCCTTGCTGTTCCTGTTTGCAGGCTGCCAATGAAGCAGCCAGCAGGGTTGTTGCCGTGATGCCGGCAATCCATGTTCGTCTATTCATCATCTTTGTCTGTTACTTTTCCATTCTTTATTTAATATCGCATAGATGCAGGTGTCCTCATAGCGTGGTGCGCCGTCGGGATGGCATACAAACGAGATAAATTCCTTCATACATCCTTCATGTCTCATTCCGAGACGTTCACACAATCTTTTTGACCGCAGATTATCGTCTTCTACAAATCCATAGATACGCCGTGCGCCGCTGTCATGGAAAAGATAATCCAGCAGTCCTGTTGCCGCTTCGTATGCCTTCCTTTGCGGATAAGATGAGGACTGCTCCATCAAGCATTTTGAATGTCCGCTCCACTTCCGCAATAAAATCCATGTGTCCCGGAGTGTCAATGATATTGCATTTCACTCCATTCCAGATAATAGATGTCGTAGAAGCCCGGACAGTAATTCCTCTACGTTTCTCTATATCCATAGAGTCCGTTATGGTGTCACCATTATCCACACGGCCGCACTTTTCCGTTGCTCCACTGGCAAACAGCAGATTCTCGGTTACGGAAGTTTTTCCTGCATCAATGTGAGCAAGAATTCCTAAATTTATAATATTCATTTGGATTAAGCAATAATATACTACAGTAGATGCATTGTCGAAACGCACCTTTTAATACCTCCTCGTAGCATATGAGAACTACAGGATTACTAACTCGTATTAATATGTATATTATTACTGCCGCATAACGATTACAAAATTACACAAAAAAATATATCTAACAAAAGTGGGAGGATTTTTTAACTTTTTACCATAGACATTTTATTAGGGAAGCGTAGGTTCAACTGGCAAGTACAAATAAGTAGAAATGTTTGAACAACACCGTTTTAGGAAGTTGAAAAATCAAGTTTCTCTCTCGGTATAGCGTTTATTTTGGCCAATATCTTCTTTAGTTTAGCATTTGTGTATTTCCCATTCGTGTTCTATTTAGCTCCTTATTATGAGTATGTAGCAAGTTACTTATCAAATTCAGCCTCTTTGAGGGTCAAATATGGTTTTGCAAATGGTGACTGACAAGACATAAACAAGGTCAGCAGGAATTTTTTACATAAATGGACATGAATGTATATAACCTAAAATAAGAATAAATTTTAATAAGGGCTGCCCAAAAAGAAAAAAATGCAGTTGCCATCCTATAGATACTTGCAGAAAGGATAAAATTTACTTTTAGACCTTTTGGGATAGCCCTTATTAATACTTCAGATAAAATTCCTTAGGTTATATTTTCAATCCTTTGGACCGGGTTTCCTCCTTGGCATACAGTCCCGGACGCCCGATTATGACATGGTTGGCAACGATACTATCCGCCGGACTGCGTATCTGCGGCGGTGCATTTTCGGGATATTGCGCCTGCCTGTTCCTCACATCTTCCGCTTCCGGCTTGAGCTGTTGCCCTTCATTCTCCTTTTCTGCGACTTCGGGCGTGGGTGGCGCAAGCTCCAGCTGAATTTTTCGGTCAAGGGCGGCAAGTTCGGACTTCAACTGCTTCAGCTCGTCCTCCTTCTTCCACACCTTACCCGCTATCTCCTGTAACTGCGGTATCTCCATCTCCAGCACCTCGTTCTTCGCCTTGTACTGGTCGATGATGGAGGGTATCCTCTCCATCGCGTTGAGGAAGTTGCGGGCGGCGGCCAACGGGTCAGCCATCGCCAGATGCCCGTTGTTGTAGGTGTACTTGTAGTTCCCCTCGACCACGAAGCGGTTGTCGGTGAACTCCAATCCCTCTTTGAGTATCCTTTCGCTCACCACCTTTATCGGAAAACCGTAAAGTTCACCGACCTGCGTGTACAACCCTCCGGTCGTGGCATTCTTGGCTATCTCCTGCAAACGCTTTCCGATGACCTTCTCATCGGCGGAATCCACTCCGTCCACCTTTATTATATTAAGGCGGTTGCCCTCCTTGTCGGTCTGCACCACCGACAGGAAGCGGTTCCAGTCCTCCGTCATGGCATCTATGAAAGCCGTGTTGTTGCGCAACTCGCCGGTCTTTGACTCCAGCTTGAACTCCGAATCACGCTTGCCCTTGTTGAACGACTTGCGTTCCCCTTCGAGCGATGCGATCCGCTTTTCCAGTTTCGCCTTGTCCAACAGGTCGGTATTGCCGGAGAGCAACGCCATGTATTCCGAGAAATTCATGCCCGATTTTTCGTCCATTGCCCCCTCGTCGATGGTACGCGCACCCATCGCACCGCTTTTGAGCTGGCTTATGAAAGTCTGCTTGCAGTGCAGGAGGTTGAACTTGTAGCTGTCCAGTGACTTCTCCACCGCGTAGATGATTACATCCACGTTGTTCCCGGCGAAATGTTTGGCAATCTCATTACCTGCCCTAACTCCGCGTCCGTCACGCTGTTGCAAGTCGGACGGTCGCCACGGCGTATCGAGATGATGGATAGCCACACACCGTTTCTGGGCGTTCACACCCGTTCCGAGCATAGAGGTAGAGCCGAACAGCACACGCACCGTCCCGGCGTTCATGGCGTCTATCACCGCCTTCCGCGCCTTGTCGGTCTTGCACTCCTGAATGAAGCGCACCTCGCTTGGCGGTATACCGTAGTCCTCCGTCAGTTTGCGCTTGATTTCCGAATAGACGTTCCACCCGTCGCCCGGCTGGTATGTCCCCAAATCAGAGAAAACGAACTGCGTGCCTTTCTGGGCGTCGTATTTTTGATAATACTCCGCGATCATCTTGGCACAGTGACTCGCTTTGTTGTCGGGATGATCTTCGTAATTCGGGTCTATCATGCGCATGTCGAGTGCCATTTTCCGGGCATAGTCCGTGGCGATGAGCATCTTCGCCTTTTCTTCCGTTTCCGAAAGCGGCAGCCTGCCCAACAAGGTGGCATCGCCCGTCTTGGCGAACTGCATCAGTTTCTGTATGAAGTCCTCCTGTTCCGGCGTGGGCGGTATATGGTGCAGTATCTCGTTCTTGGCAGGACGGTCAACGCCCACATCCTCCGCCGTGCGGTAGTCCGTGATTTCATTATAGAAGGCGGCAAGCTCCGGCACTTTGATGAAGTAGCGGAAACGCTCCTTCTGGACCACATTGTTCGTCACGTTAAATTCAAAATCCGTCGTCTTCTTGGCAAATATCGCCGCCCAAGCGTCGAAACACCTTATGTCCTGCCGTTCCAGCTCCTTCGGGCGCAGGTACTTGAACAGCAGGTACAATTCAGTCAGTGAGTTGCTGATAGTCGTGCCGGAGAGGAAGGTCGCACCCAAGTCTTTTCCTGTGCGCTCCTGTATGGTGCGTATGGCAAAGAGCATGTTAAGTGCCTTCTGGCTTCCCTCGCTGTTTCCCAATCCCGCCACACGGTCGTGGCGCGTGTTGAAAGTCAGATTCTTGAACTGGTGGCTCTCATCTATGAAGATGTGGTCGATGCCCATCTGCTTGAAATCCACCACGTCGTCCGTGCGTGACTTTATGGCGTGTTCCACCTTCTCCAGCTTCGCTTCAAGGTTGTGCTTGCGCTTCTCCAATCCTTTCAGCATCGCCCGCGACACGTTCTTTCCCTGCTGCCGTAGCACTTCGAGGTTTTCCTCCACCGTGTCAAGCTCTGCTTGCAGGATGCGCTGCTGCAATTCCGGCGACTGCGGTATCTTGCCGAACTGGTCGTGCGACATGATGACGCAATCGTAGTCGTTGTTCTTTATATTATTGAAGAAGCGCACACGGTTGGCGGTCGAAAAGTCCTTCTCCGAAGCGTACAGAATACGTGCGTTGGGATATGCCGCCTGATAGGTGGCTGCAATCTCCGCAACGTTGGCTTTCAGCCCGATAATCATCGGCTTGTGTGCCAAATTCAGACGCTTCATCTCATGCGCGGCGATGCACATTATCAGCGTCTTACCGGTTCCCACCTCGTGGTCGCAAATTCCGCCGCCGTTCTGTTTCAACATCCAGACGCAATCCATCTGTGAGGGATAGACGCTCTTGATACCCCGGCTTGCCAGCCCTTTCAGGTTGAGGTCGGGAAAGGTCTGATGGGAGCCGTCGTAGCGCGGGCGCACGAAACAGTTGAACTTGCGGTTATACATCGTCACAAGCCGCTCCTTGAACTGCGGCGACTGCTCTTCGAGCCATTCGGAGAAGCCGTTTCGTATCTCGTCAATCTTGGCGTTGGCGAGTTGTATTCCCTCGCTGTCGCGCATCTTGATGTCGTTGCCATGCTCGTCCTTGCCGATGGACTTCATCATGTCAGGGCAGGTGTTGTGCAGGGCGTGTTTTAGGAGGTGCATACCGTCATAGTTCCGGTAATACCCCTTCACCAGAAACTCGTCCGTGATTTTCATGGTGCGGTAGCCGCACACCACCGAAAACTCGTCCATGCTTGCGGAATAGGCGATTTTCACCTCCGTGTCGAACAGCCGGCTCATGTAGGCGGCATAGACACCCGTCGGAATCCAGCGTTCCCCGAAATTGAAGTCCAGATCCTCGAAGGCGATGCGCTGCGGCTCGGCATCTTTCAGAGCCTCCAACGCCTGCTTCACCTCCGGCATACGCTCATTTTCGGGATTGTCACCCATCCATGCCTCTATGCGTTCCGCTTTCTCTATGACATTTCCGGCGATGAAACGGTCTTTGATTTCGTAACCGGTCACGAGCGGATTGTAGTAGATGCGCCCTTGCAGGGCAGTGAGCAAATCCTCCGCCGTGCTGTCGGTTATCTCCCGCATATAGTCGAGATTGACCGTACCATATTTGTTGAGCGACGCAGACAGGGCTTCTTCGGGAGAGCCTACGTTGGCATGGCTCTCCACCGCGAAGGAAACAGGATGCTCGAAGATGTCCGCCTTGACGAACTTTCCGTTTTCCATCCGTTCCAGCGAAAGGATGTCGCGCCCGCCCGCATCCATCATCACTAACTTCACGTTCTGCTTGGCGTTGAGGTTGCCGTAGCGCATGACAAACTCATCGTAACAGGTATTCAGATGCTCTCGCCACGGAACATTTGCCTCGCGCCGGAGCGATTCATAACGGTACAGACGCTCGTAGGCGTCACGCAGCGACACATACAACAACGCCTTTTCCTTCTGGTATCCTTTCAGGTCGAGCGGCTGGAATGTCGCCCCGTATGGCGTGATGTCTTTCAGGTAGCCGATGTTATGACGCCCCCGGTCAGCCACCAGCGACCCTTCGCGCAGGTGCATCTCCGGCGTGCGGTGGTAGGCACGCGGAGAAAGGTCCACGACTTCCTCCTTCGGCTTTTCCGCTTCGATGTCGGGGAAAAGGAAAGTCCCCACCGCTTCCGATGGGGTATCTGTAACGGCAGGTGCGGCGACTGCCTCCGGCTGTGTTTCCTCCTGTCGTGGCTGCTCACGGGAAGTTTCCGGCACGGCTTTCACTTCCGTCTTTTCCGCCACTTGTTTCTCGTTATGCTGCCTTGCCAGTTCCCGAAGTTCTTTCCTACGCTCCGGCGTCAAACCCATCATCATTTCATAGAAACCGTTGATGGGAGGATTGGTATCCCAGTCCAGTGTGGCATAGATGTCGTCCGGGTCGGCAGGCTTGGCGGTGTTCTCCGCTTTCACCTCCTTATTCTCCATTGCGGGTTTTGCAGTTGGAGCTGTCGGTGTAACCGTGACTTTCGGTTTGGGCGGAGTGGACTTTGCCGTAACTGCCTTTTTCACCGTCTTTTTCTTTTTGGAGGTTTTCGGTTGGCTGACCTCTTCCGTCATCCCCCAGAGGTCAAGCAGGGTGAGCTGCACGCCTGCGGAATATTGCGGGCGCGGTTCTATCTCCGGCTTTTCATCTGCGGGTTGCGGCTTTTCTGTCGGAGTTTCCACCGTCTGCGCCGAGGATACTGTTTCCAATTTTATGGCAGGACGCTCTACTTTATTTTGAACGGCAACTTTTTCTTCCGTTCCTGCCTGCCGGATTGAACCCGAATACAAGCGCATGGCAAGCCTGTAATGGAAATCCTCGTCGAGCATACGGCGCAAATCCCCGGCGATGCCTGCTGCCTTGCCCTCGTGCAGATAAACCATAGCGGGCTTCCCGTAGGGGTCTGTGTCAAGTTTCGCCATCGTATGCACGATGCGTTCCGGGTGGTGGATGAAATAGGCGTTGTCGGTCAGGGCGGTTTTCGTGTCCGTCTGTATCACGGTCATCAGCCGCTCGTCCTGCGACATTTCCTTCTTGCTGAGGTTCTTTTGCAGGACAATCAGGTCACTGCCCACCTCCGTGCCCGCGTTGTCCGTGAACAGGTTGTTGGGCAGGCGTATCGCGGATACCAGATTGGCCTGACTGAACAGCTCGTTACGCACGGAGGTCTTGGTGCTATTCAATACCCCTTGCGAGGTGATGAACGCCACGATACCGCCGTCACGCACGGCATCCAGTCCTTTGAGAAAGAAATAGTTGTGGATGGTTTTCTGGGCGGAGCGTCTGCCGAAAGAGTCGCTCCGCTGAAACTCCGCGTCGAACACGGCAATGTCACCGAACGGAATGTTGGACACCGCCAAGTCGAAATAATTGTTGAACGGTCTTTCGATTTTCTCAAAACCGCAGGTGCGCATTTTCTGGTCGGGATAGAGATGCCTCAAGATTGTACCCGTGAGCAGATCCTTCTCGAAAGCCATCACATCCGCATTGGGGCTGTGCCGCAGCATGGAATCCACGAACACGCCGACACCTGCCGACGGTTCGAGCATACGGGCGGGGCGGACGCTGTAATCTGCCAGCACGTCCGCGATGGTGTCGGTTATCTCTTTGGGGGTGTAGAAAGCGGTCAGCACGGACGCTTTCAGCGAATCCACAAACCGCTTGTACTCTGTTTCGTCCTTGCTGTTCTCACGGATAAGCCTGTGCAGCTCCACCGTCGGGGCGAACAGTTCGAGGTCGGATTTCGCCCACCGGACGGCATCCGTCAGTTCCTTTGCAGGGTTGAGGATACATTTCAGACCGCCGAAACCGCAGTACCTTTGAAGTATGGCACGCTCTTCGGTTGTCGCTGTCCTATTTTCCCTGTCAAGGATGAATGCCGTCCGTATCGCCTCGATGTTGTCCCGCAGTTTCTGTTTGCGGTTAAACGCCATATTCGTCTAAGTAAAGGACGGTTGCTCCCGTCAGCTCCGTGTAGAGCAGGTCGTAATCGGAAGACAGGGCGAAATTGTCATCCGAGAGGTCATAGACGGAGAACACGTTGCCGACAAGCGGCAGCAGTTTCAGGACAAAGGCTTCACGCTTCTCTTCCGGCACTTCATCGGCAAACTCGTTTTCCACGACTTCGCGGAGGATGGCGTAACGGGAATAATGCAGCCCGCGCAGCAGCGTGTCCATCGCCAGTTCCTGCGCACCATCGGCGGGATAGCCTTCAAGCCGTGCCCTCTCATACGTTTCGGCGGCACGGTCGGCCCGTTCCCGTATGAAAGCGGTGTCGTCAGCCTGTTCAAACTTGTTCGTGCGGAGATAGTCCAGCAGGTACAGACCGTAATAGGAAAAGTCGGTCTGACCCTCGTTTTTCTTCTTGTTGTTCATTACTTTGGATTTAGCGGATTGATAATTAACGGGATAATCGGTTGGAAAAAGGAAGAAAAAGGCACTCGGTATCCCTCCGAGTGCCACCACTAAATCCAAAGTATGAGTGTAATCCGGTATCGAAGAACAATTCATTACTCTGAACAAGTGGCAAAGTTAATACTATTTCTTCCGTCCTGAAAATTTCTTGTCCTTTTTAGCCTCCGGGAACACAAAAGTCGTGTTATATTCCCCGTCAAAGGCGACAACAGCATCGAAACTCTTGCCCTGTTTGCTCTTGAACCCTTTGAGCAGCTTGGTATGCCCTTCGGTGAGCAGGTCTTTGATTTCATCGTCGGACAGGGTGCGTCCCGCTTTCAGCCGGAACACGGGCAGTCCGCACTCCGTGTTGTCGCAGCGTACCACCTTGCCGTAGAACCGCATCCTGCCCGTGCCACACTTGGGACACGCGCAGCCGGAGTCACGGCTGCCGAAGAGCTTGTCGCACGAGATCAGTTCGGAGGTTATCTCACGTGTGTACGCCTCTATCTCCTTGCGGAAGGTGTCGTCGGACAGTTCCCCGCGCTCGATACGCGCCAGCTCCTTTTCCCATTCGCCCGTCATGGCAACATCGGCGATGCGCATCGTCTTGACGACGGAATTGAGGGCAAGTCCTTTTTCGGTGGGAACAAGCGACTTCTTGCAGCGTTCCATGTAACCGCGCTTGAAAAGCGTTTCGATGATGGAGGCGCGTGTGGCGGGAGTACCGATGCCACAGTCCTTCATCGCCTGCCGCAGTGCGTCGTCCTCAATTTCCTTGCCCGCCGTTTCCATTGCCGAGAGCAGGGTGGCTTCGGTATGCAGCGGCTTGGGTTTGGTCTTTCCTTCGGTAATGGACGAGCCTTTCGGTGTCAGCGTGTCGCCTTCCTGCCAGCCGGGGATGGTAATTTCCTCTTTTTCCTCGCCATAGACGGCACGCCATCCGGTTTGCTTCACGACGCTGCCTTTTACGGTAAACTCCACTCCGGCACATTCCGCCGTGACAGTGGTCACATCCTTGACGCATTTCTCAGAGAATGCCTCGACCATGCGCCCGGCAATCATCTGATAGATGGTATTGTCCTCTTTGGAGAGGAAGAGCGGTTTCTCACCCGTGACGAGCAGGGCATGGTGGTCTGTCACCTTGCCGTCGTCCACGCTGCGGCGTGTCGGGGCGGCTTTTGCCCGCACCTTGTCTTTCCATTCGGGCTGTGTGCCGATGAAAGCGAGCAGTTTGGGAATTTCGGCAAACACGTCTTCGGGGATGTAGCGGCTTCCCGTTCTCGGATAGGTTATCAACTTCTTTTCGTAGAGTTTCTGCGCGATTTCAAGCGTCTGTTCCGCCGTGAAGCCGTGCTTGGCGTTGGCTTCTTTCTGGAGCGTGGTCAGGTCGTAGAGCAAGGGAGTTTCCTCCGTCTTCTCCTTGCGCTCGGCTTTCGTGACAGTGGCGCAACCTGCCGCCTTTACCTTATTATATAGTTCCATCGCCGGTTCTTTCTCTTTCCATTTCTCGGAGGATGAGAATTTCACGACTTCGCCGTCGCAACCGTCCGTTGCGATATGGAGCTGCCAGAATGCTTCGGACGTAAAGCGGCGGTTCTCCCAGTAGCGTTCACATACCATAGCCAACGTTGGTGTCTGCACCCGCCCCACGGAATACGTGCCGTGTCCGGCGGCGATGGATAACGCCTGTGTGCCGTTGATGCCCACGAGCCAGTCGGATTCGCTCCGCGCTTTGGCGGCGAGGTAGAGGTTGTCGTATTTGCTGCCGTCTTCGAGTTTCCGCAGTCCCTCGCGGATAGCTTTGTCGGTGAGAGAGCTGATCCACAGGCGCACGAAAGGAGTGGTGCAACCCGTATAGTGGTAGAGGTAGCGGAAGATAAGCTCTCCCTCGCGTCCGGCATCGGTCGCCACGATGATATGTTCGCTTGTGTCGAACAGTCTTTTGATGACTTTTATCTGCGACACCACGCCGCTGTCGGGCTTGTAACCTTTCTCCGTCCTGACCTGACGGGGGACGAGCGTGAATGTGTCGGGAATAATCGGGAGGTTGTCACGGACAAATCCGCGCACGCCGTAGCCGTCGGGCATGGCAAGCTGAACGAGGTGTCCGAATGCCCATGTCACGGCATAACCGCCTCCCTCGAAATATCCTTCCTCTCTCTTTGTCGCGCCCACGATGCGGGCGATTTCACGTGCCACGGAGGGCTTTTCTGCAATGATTGTCTTCATGTCTTCTTCTTTTTTGTTGATACTTTGGATTTTATTTTGGATTCAGTGGCGGACACGGGATTACATTTTCATGCCCTTGCCCGTTTTCTTCTGCGGCTTCTCCTGCTGCTGTTGCTGGCGGGCGTCCTTCGGGTTGGTCTGACCTTTCTGCAACGGCTCTCTCAGATTCTTTGTAGCCTCGTTGGTCTTGCCATCGTTGTTCACCGCCACCTGCGTGCGGCTCTCGTTGGACGGAGCAACCTGCTGTGCATTGTCAGGGTTCGTGTCGTAGCGGTACGGGCGTCCCTTCTCCGGGTTGAACTTGATATACATCGTGGCATGGAAGCCCTGCTTGTCGGTCACGTTCTCCAGCTTCACGGCTTTACCCGCCACATAGTCGGCTTTCTGCTGGTCGGTGAAGCTCACGCCGCTCCATTTGCTGATGGGGCGGATGCTGCCGTCCTCGTTCGTCCACGTGTTGCGGCGTTGCTCCTTCTTGGTCTGTGCGGCATTTTCCCCGCCCTGCGCCTGACTTTTCGATGTGTCGCCTTTGGTTTCCTGTGTCTGTGCGGTACGGGGCGACTTGCCGGTTCCCGGCACGAACTCCACGCCGCGCTGCTCCACGTTCACTTGCAGGGTGGTGACGAACTTTCTGCCGTCGTTGCGCTCGATGAGCTTGTCGCGTACGGGCAGTCCGGCGCGGAGCATGTCCCGCTCCTGCGTGGTGATTTCCGTCTTGCCGATGCGCTCCGGGATGCGCACCCTGCTTGCCGGAATGTCCGTGATTTCATTCGTCTTGCGGTCGATGCTGATGTAGGAGGGGATGATCTCGCCCGTTTCCCTGTCCACAATGTCCACGACCCTACCGAGATTGCCCGTTTCGCGGAGGTTCTTCCGGTCATTGTCGGAGAATTTGTGTTCCTTGTACTCATCCAGCTTCTGCTCCTTGCGGATGAAGTGCGGCACGAGGCTGATGTTTCCCTCACCGTCCTTCTTGAAGGAGAGGCGGGCGTCCAGCTCGAATGATTCGCCGCCGAAGGTCGGTTTGACCTTTACCAAGTCGGACTTGCCATAGTTGAGCATCTTCGTAAGGTCGCCGGACTTTTCAAGGTTGTCCCGCTTTACGCCCCATCTGTCCTCCAGCTCCTGCCAGTTGATTTTACTCTCGTCGATGGGCTGGTAGCCACGTTTGCCCTGCATCTGTTCGGATTTGTCCTGTTGCTGTTCTTTCCGTTGTTCCATGTTCTCCTGTTTTTGAGGTTCTTGTTTCTCTGTCTGTTGTGCTGCCATCTCTTCCTGCACCTTCTTCTCATAGTCGGAGGTGTCCACCTTGTGAGGGGCGAGCAGCTCCTTGTTCGCTTCGGGGTCTTTCAGCAGTTGCTTCATCACCTCTAAGAGATTTTCAGCTTGGTCTGCCGCAATGCGGTAGAAACCGAAGCGGCTGGGTTCCTTGCACTGCCGGAAGAAGTTCTTGAAGAAGTTGTCCAGCACGTCGCCATGTCGGTCGAATTGCAGGAAACTCTGCGCGTTCTCCGCTTTTGCGGGGGTGCGCTTGGGTGTGCCGTCCGCGTTCAGCCCGGCTACCACGCTGATCTCGCCTGTCTTCTCGTCACGGACTACCAGCACGTCCTTTTCGTCTTTTTTCTTTGCCATCTGAAAAATGTTTTAATGGGTTATTTATGAAAGAAATTATGGATACGAGCCTTGTAGAAGGCTATATCTTCCTTTTTGAAGTCCTTGATATGGTTGGAAAGGAATGTCAGCACGTCCTCCTCGCTGTAATAGGTCTTCTTGCCCAGCGTCTTGTAGGGCAATGCGCCTACGCTGCGGTAGCGTTGGAGGGTGCGTTTGCTTATCTGGAGCAACATGCACAAATCCTGATTGTCGAAAAGGCGGATGCTTTCCGTGATAGTGGGCTGTTTCCCCTCAGCCTTCATCGCCAGCAGCAGTTCGTCCTGACGGTCGAGCCGTTCCATCAGCTTCTGCATCCAGCCCTCGAAGTTGTTTCGTGTGAGCAGTTCCATGACCTATGTCCTCCTTCCTTTTGGTTTGCCGCCCGTGCGCAGCGTGTGGTTGTGGAACAGGGTGTCTATTGTCCCTTCCTCGTTCCTTACTGTGTTGTCCTCCAATAGCCGCAGTATCTCGGAAAGGCGGTAGCGGCAGCTTCCGCGTACCACCACATACTCGATACGGTGGTCGGTGCGCATACGCTGCATGGTGCGCTTGCTCACGTTGAGCATCTTCGCCGCCTGTGCCGTGTCAAGCAGCTTGTCTTCGGTTTCCCGCTTCCGTTTCTTCTCGTCCCTTGCCTCGCGGATGTACCCTGCGATGTTCGCAATCTGCGCCATCATCTCCTTGTAGGCGGAACTTTCCATTGTTATCACTTTCATGTTCAGTCCTTTCTTTTTGTTTCTGCGACAAAATTCGGCAATAAACAAAAGGGGCTTTAACAACTCACTACGTGACTCACGTAAGATTTTTGCGGAAGATGGCTCCGTAACCCGGTCAAACGGCGCAACAGGCAGCCTTTCAGCGGAAAACGATACGTCTTGTATGCCGTTTCGTTACCTTTGCGGCAAACTCTAAATGACATGAATATGGAAATAGTATCTATCGAGAAAAAGACTTTCGAGATGATGGTGGCGGCATTCGGCGCACTCTCGGAGAAGGTCGCCGCCCTGAGGCGCAAAAGCGACACGGGGCGCATGGAAAGATGGCTCACGGGCGAGGAGGTCTGCGGGCAGTTGAGAATAAGCCCGCGCACGTTGCAGACGCTGCGTGACAGGCGGCTTATCGGCTACTCGCAGATAAACCGCAGGTTCTATTACAAGCCAGAGGAGGTGAAGCGGCTGATACCGCTTGTCGGCACGCTCTATCCGCACGGCAGATGATTTGATTTATTCACCCACTGAATCCGAAGTTATGATGAACGAGAACAACGATGTTTTTACGATGGAAGACGAGCCGATAGCCTCTGTGGTGCAGGATATGCGCAAAGGCTCGAAATGGCTGTCCGCATTTCTGGAAAGCTACCGTCCTCCGCTGGACGGGGAACGTTACCTGACGGACGGCGAGGTGTCGGAACTGCTCCGTGTGAGCCGGCGCACCTTGCAGGAATACCGCAACAACCGCGTGTTGCCCTTCATACTTTTGGGAGGGAAGGTGCTTTACCCGGAAACGGGGCTGCGCGGGGTACTGGAAGCGAACTACCGCAAGCCGCTGGAGTGAGGCGGTTTCATGAAAAAGTAAACGGGTGACACCTTTTGTGGTGCTACCCGTTTACTTGTCTTATGGGGTATGTGCAATCAGCAATACCCGGCTTTTCCGTTCTGTATGAACATCACGTATGTCTGCCGTTTCTCTTGTGAGAGTGCCTTTCCCACCAGCCATGTGCGGAACAGGTGGGTGTTGTAGGTATTCACCCTGAAAGCGACCGGGATGATGATTTCAAGGGCGTACACGTCCGCGTGCAGCCCGTTTTCAAGCTGCATGTAGCGGCACACCTCGTAGTCGTTCAGCACGTCCGACTTGCGGACGGCTCTGATGGCGGCGTTCACTGCCGGGACGGTCGTATGGAACAATCCGGCTATTTCGGTGGCGGTCATCCACACGTCGTTACCGGTTACGCTGACTGCCTTGTCCTCGATGATGATTGTGTCACGTTTCATGGCTTTTCTTTTTAGATGGTGCAACCTGCAAATTCCTCGACGCCGTTCAATCTTGCGGCAAGGTTCTCCATGTCCTGATTGAGCTTCTCTTTGGTTATCTTTGCGTAAATCTGCGTCGTCTTTATGCTCTTGTGTCCGAGCATGGAGCTGACCGTTTCGATGGGAACACCGTTGGAGAGGAATATCGTCGTGGCTGCCGTGTGGCGGCTCTGATGCCACGTGATATGCTTGGTGATGCCGCAACGCTTGGCGACGGCACGGATACCGGCAAGGCACGTGTTATAATGCGGAACGGGAAATATCCTGCCGTCCCCGCACAGTCCCCGGTATTTGCCGATTATGCGGTTGGCGATGTCGAGCAGGCGGATGTTGGACACCACGCCCGTTTTCTGGCGGTTGATGTTTATCCACTCGTGTTCGTCGAAGTAGGTGCGGATATTCTCTTCCGTAAGGTTGCGCATATCCGCGAACGACAGCCCCGTGAAGGCGCAGAACAGGTAGAGGTCGCGGTACAATTCCTGTTTGGCGTTTTTCAGTTTCCCCTCCATCAGCAGGCGGATCTCATCTTTGGTCAGGAAACTGCGTGTTGTTTCCTCCTTCTTGATTTCATACTCGCGGAACGGGTCGCGCGTCAGCCACTCGTTGTTGATGGCGATGAATACCATCGTCCGTAACGGGCAGACGTACAGCCACACGGTATTGGTGCAGCAGTGCTTGTCCGTGCGCAGGAACATCTCGAAGTCGGAGATGAAAGCCGGGGTAAGCTCTTTTAGGGCGATGTCCTTCACATGGTAGCGGATGTCGAGGAACTCTTGCATGTGCTTGTAAACGGTGCGGTACTTCAGCAGCGTGCCTTTGGCTTTCATGCCTGCCTCCACCTGCTTCTCGTAGTCCTCGTTGTGCTGGCGGAACACCTGCATCAGCGTGTGGTAGCGGTGTTCCAGTCCGAGAAAGGCGTTCTTCACCTTCTCCGCCGTGACGAAGTTGTCACGCTCCATGATTTCCTGATAATGCCTGTTGATGCGTACCCGCATCTTGTCAAGCATACGGTTCGTTTCGAGTGCCGCCGTGCTTCTGCCCGTGACACGTCCACCTTTGGTGTCCCACAGTTTCGGATCGACAGTCAGTTTGCAGCTGAACTGTGTCTGGCTGCCGTCCACCGTGATGCGTCCCATGACGGGAACTGTCCCGTCCTTTTTCACTACCTGACGCTTGAGGTAGTAGATTACTGAAAATGTACTCTTCATTGTCCTTAATTTTTGGGTTTCAAAATTAGTTGGTGAAGAGTCCGGTGTTGGTACGCAAAACGGGGAGGAACGGCGCAATCTTTTTCCGTAACCTGATTTTTCGCATGAGTTATGGATAACTCACTATTCCTTAGAGCCTTGTTTCGCTATTCGTACCCGTTTGTCGCATTTTCGGGCATGGTTACGAACAAGTAACGTAGCGGCGTCAGGATTTGGCTTCGGCAGGGATTGTAATGGCTTCACGGATTATCGCCACTTCAACCAAAACCCTTGTAACTCAATTCTATCACTATATCTTTCCGCATTTCACTTTTTTGTAGTAACTTTGCAGCATAAATAAATGAACCTCTATGCGTATCGACATACTGACCGTACTTCCGGAAATGATCGATGGAATGATTAATTGCTCCATCGTCAAAAGAGCACAGGACAAGGGACTGGCTGAAATCCATCTACATAACCTGCGTGACTACACGACTAACAAATGGCGCCGTGTAGACGATTACCCTTTCGGTGGTGAGGCCGGGATGGTGATGCAGATCGAACCGATCGACCGGGCTATCTCCGCTTTGAAAAGCGAACGGGAGTATGACGAAGTAATCTATACGTCGCCGGACGGGGAAACATTCAACCAGCCGATGGCGAACAGCATGTCGTTGCTGGATAATATGATTATTTTATGCGGTCATTACAAAGGTATAGACTACCGCATCCGGGAGCATCTGATCACCAAAGAGATATCTGTAGGCGATTACGTGCTGACGGGTGGCGAACTGGCAGCCGCCATTATCACCGATGCGGTCGTGCGATTGATCCCTGGAGCCATCGGTGACGAACAAAGCGCCCTCTCCGACTCTTTCCAGGATAACCTGCTCGCCCCGCCCGTTTATTCACGTCCTGCCGAATACAAAGGTTGGAAAGTTCCGGATGTGCTTCTCTCCGGCCACCAGCGCAAGATCGACGAATGGCGGTTGCAGCAGGCACAGGAACGGACGGCACGGCTACGACCGGATTTGCTGAAAGGGGAATAAATCGAAACAACTTTTTTGACAAAATAACACCCTACCAGGTATTTTATAAACATATTGATATGTTAAAAAATATTACCCGGTAGGGTATTTTCATTTACCCGGTATATTAATCCGATTTAGCCGGTAGAGTAGTTACATTTTGATAGTTGCCTATTTTAGCAAAATACTCAAATCATTATTCTTTTGTCGCGCCATCAATTGCGCTATATATAAGGAACGGGGAAATAGATTGATCTCATTCTGTCCTTCCCAGATGCCATCCGGGCGATCGGTAAAATGGCCGGGATATTTCTCTCCTTTCAATCCTATACAATAATTATGCCCCGAAGTCCACGGGTTCTGTACGGCAGCACGGTTCACCCGGCAATTCCACAATACCTGCGTCACGCCTGCCCAACCATGTCCGCTTCCCATCTGGCCGCGGTCCTGTACGTTTATTTCGCCATCAGTAACGATATTATCATACAACGTGCCGACAGACCAACGGTGGTGCGGACCTATATCGGCAAACGTCTGCGAAGCCGTGCAATTATAAAAGACATTCGGACCGCATACCTGTGCACCGGTTACATAATCATGACGGCCTTCCGTCGCCTGGCAGTTCATAAAGAGATTCTGCTGCCCCCAGTTATTGAAGGAATAACGATAGCCTCCGGTAATAAGTGATTTTGCTTCCAGGCAACGACAATCCACAACAGAGACATTTTTAGCAAAACGTTCGCAACTGACAGCCGAGTAGCCGAAATAACGGGCCGTGATGTTCCGCACCCAACAGTTTTCCGCCTTATCCAGTCCAACGGCAATCCAACCGTGTTCCAGGTCTTCATAATCTTCAAACTCGGATTCAAAGCAGATATCCGATATACCGACCTCACTGATACGTCCGTCGAACGTATATTTATAGACTTCGCCGCCTCCAAACTTCTTATCCATCTGCATCACGACAGGGTTGTCGATAAAAAGACGGTTCCCTTCGATCTTCGTGATCTGACGCTCGAAAGCCAGGTTATATTCCTGCGGCGTCCATTGGCGTGTACCTTTCCGTTCCACGATCTGATCCATCTTAATGGCATGGATCCATTCCTGGGTACCGGGACGGTAAACGATCACCCGGTCGCCCACCTTAAAACCTTTTGTCGACGAAACCCGGAATGAATGGGTACCGACCGGCACGAAATCGTCTGTTATCTTCACCCGTGTATCCGGTATTTCCTTCATCGAACCGGCTCCTTCCACCCGGATCAAAGTACGACGCTCTTTACCGGTAGCGATCAGACGGGTTTCATTGATATTATCGCCTTCTCCCATCAACACGATACCACCGGTGTTTATCACGACAGAACCGGCAATCCTGTAAACACCCCGTTTTAAAAGGATCGTCCCCCGATGGCCGTTTTCATCCGGCTGCCTGCGGGATATTTCATCGACAGCCTCTTGTATCAAGGCTCCGCTATCCCCTTCTTTTACCGGAGAAACGACTTTAACAACCGGATATCGAGGAATACTTTTATCGCCATGATGATAGCCTACCCGGCTGAAATCAGGTATGGTATTGCCGTCTTTATCGGGAATATAAGTCAGAATACCTTCCTCACTGATCCTGACCAGCGAGGACTGCCAGGCCGGCGGTAGCTTCGTCTGTGCATGGCTACAAACGAAAGCTGCTCCGGCCACTAGTCCGATTATGATTTGTTTAAATGCGCTCATTCGATACTTAATCTTCAATGATTACACGGAAACCTACATTATGCACTTTCTGCCAGGGCAGATAAGATTTACGGTAATAGGCTGTCGAAGTTTTCGGATGATCGGTCCAGGAACCGCCGCGTACCACTTTTTCGGTTCCGTTACCTTGTGCCTTCTCGTTATAAGGATAAGGCAGATAGTCGGAACGTGTCCATTCGGCGATATTACCCTGCATATCATACAATCCCCAGGGGTTAGCCTGATAACCACCACCTTTCACCATCAGCATATTGCCGTCGTCGACATTATTGTCTTTCGGCTGGTATGTGTAGTATTTGTACCAGGGATCACCAGGGTTCATCGGTTGCGGGTTCACACCTCTTACCGCCAGCTTGTTCAGTTGTTTGTCACCCATATTTTCATAGGCGGCAAAATCGGTATTCAGCGCCCCGTACCAGAAATCGGATTCACTACCAGCACGACAGGCCCACTCCCACTGCATTTCGGTCGGCAAAGTCACTTTCAAACCGGTTTTCTCACTCAGCTTCTCACAGAAGGCCATCGCCTCTTCCCAACTGACACGGATGGCGGGTTGTTCCGGATTGTTGGCCGGATACCCCTGGTGCACATGATCCTTCCAAAGTTGGTTCACGAAACGGCTGTTATGATCGGGGAAAATCGTACGGAATTGTTCGTTACTCACCTCTATCTCCGCCATCCAGAATGCCTTTTTCACCTCCTGTTTGCTGGCCGGAGAGTAATCGGAATGTCCCTTGTTACTTCCCATCACAAACTTTCCGGCCGGGATGCGTACAAAGTTCATCACGATGCCCGGAGCCAGCTCGATGCTCTTCTTTGTCTCCTGTTCCTTTGCCAGCATGCTCTTAGCGATTGTTGCATCAAACGGCCAGCCTTTCACATTCACTTCTTTATCTTTATATTCCCTGCGTTCCGGTTTTACGGGAGACGGCTTCGGTTGTTTGCCCAGATAATCGGCATAGGCACGGATTTCCGACTGCCAGTCTACACCGGAACCGGCATATTTCTCCGTCAACTCCGTACGACGACTGATCTGCTCTACTCCCTTAAAGATATTTGCTTTAAATTTATTATGATAAGGAGCATTAAAGTCAATCCAGTTATAAAGCGTTTTCCATTCCTTATCGGTCAGTTCAACGCCATGATGTCCGGTTTTCAACATCTTGATCAGCTGGCTGGTCGAGGCATGATATTCGTACGGATTCAAGACTTCGATCTCCGCTTCCGGTCCCTGACGGTGGATATACGGATGAAGATTCAGATAACTTTTGCCAAATCCGGTAAAATCATCGATACGGCCACCGGTAAAATCGGCCAGTTTATTAGAACCGTCATGGCAGGCGATACAGGCACGGTCCAGTACCGGCTGTACTTCCAGTTCGAACGTGAACGGACGCTGTCCGCCTTCCGGCAATGCGATCGCATGCGGTTTGATAGTCGAAGCGACCACACGTTTCGGGATAGGTATCTGATTCTGGTCTTCGTGGCAACCGATACAGGAGACGGTTTCTCCCGGCATTCCGGTCAGCCAGCTACGCATCCACTGCACGGCACGTCCGCACGAATCCAGCGGCTGAAGCGAGATCGGCGTATTGGCAGGAATAGTGAACAATGCGGAACCATCCTCTTCGACCGGCACCGTGCCCAACAGGCGTTTGATATCCCATCCGCTCTGAACACCCTGTGCCCAATGGTCGGACGGAGTTTTATTATAAGCATATTCGTAAGACAACACACGAAATGCTTTCACCGTACCACGGGGTACGCCCTTCAAACCTTCACCTTCGTAAATATCCTGGATAAAGACAGTCGCCTCCTTCGTGCCCGGTTTCGTACGGTCGGGAATAATGGGGGGAACCGGAGTTTTCTTTACCGGTATCGGGTGGATCAATCCTTCACCTTCATACTCGGCAATCAGCGTCAGGTTATCATACACGTCTACCAGATAAATGCCCCATAAAGCATTCGGATTCAATTTGGCGGCAACCAGATAATATTTATCGTTCAACGGATAAGGCTTGATAAACTGAGGCCAGACACCATCCACCAGCCGGTCTTTCACGATCGGTTCGATCTTGCGGTCGCGAAATGGCAGTTCCTGCACCATTCCCAGTTCCGACTTGCGGCCTTTGGAAGGATCAAACAGGATCAGACGACCGGAACGGGCAACGCCATGGTGTCCGGAGATGATTCCGACAAAACCGGATGCCTGGCCGGGTATCGGTTTCGCGTCGAATGTGCTGTTCGGAAAATAAGAGCCGCTGCCGTAAAGTGCTTTCTGCTCGGTTCCGTCGGGATTCATATGCATCACGAAGCGGGAGAAATAATGTGTCAGGTCGGTGTACTCCCAACGGGTATACATCACCTTGCCATTGTGCATGATGACCGGCGACCAGTTGGCATCCTGGTCGAACGTCAGACGACGCAGGGAACGGTCTTCCGGATTATAAAGCACCATATTACCGACCTCATCATTCCCGTTTACGCAAGGAACACCGTTGTAACCGATATTGGATACGGCAATGATCTTTCCCGAAGGCAACCAGGTCGCATCAAAGAACTCGAGGTCTTTTTCGGGTGATTCAATCAGTTTTTTCAAACCTTTCCCATCCAGTCCCACTTCGAAAACCTGCCAGCGCTTATCGGTGTCGATCATGGAAAACATCACACGGTCGGCATCCCAATGCAGTTTCAGGTCGGGAACGGACGAACCGTTATCCGGCTTGAAGATGGTACGTGACTGAATGTCGCCGCGAAGATTCGATAGTTCGACGATCTCCGCATCGAATCCGCCACGCGGGGCGGAAGTCTGGTTCGACCAGTTATTATTCTGTGTTCCCAGCGAACGGGGATTGACCTGGCGGGCAGAGGTACCGATATGGTAACGGCCCACGATCAGTTTATCCATATCCAGTTCCGGATTGGCCAGCAGTATTTCCCGTTTTAACTGCAAAGCCTGCCGGGCATCTTTTATTGTATTTTCATCGTTTGAATAGATACCGGCAAAACCTTTACCTACCAGTTCTTTTAAGGCTGACAGTCTGGATTGGTTAGCGGCCTGGTCAAACGACTTACTGCGTTTCATATCATTGAAAGCCTCTTCGATGGCCCGCATATTAAGCCAGCTCAGCGACTCCTGCAATTCATATACCTTCATGGCATCCTGCGCAATATTCAGGTATGTCATCACTTGTTTATCCAACTCCTTCTCCTGACCGGCAGCAGCGATACGGGCTGTAAAATATTTTTTATCCGCCAGCAGGTCTACGACCGATTCGGCGATATGTTTTTCTATGGTAGCATCATAGGTTGTAACCAGGGCTTTCATGTCGCTTCCGGCAAACGGAAGGAATTGTGCCGATTCAGCCGGATAGCCGGCAATAATATCTTCGGATAACTCTTTGCCCGTTATCCCCTGCAAGCGAAAAATAGCGGTCCCTGCGGAGGAACGGTTTTCCAATCCGATTTCCGCTTCAAAACGGACATATTTTTTATCCAGCGGAACGACGATCTGTGAGTTGGCATTCGCCATAATCGTCCGTTCGTATGTTTTCCCTTTCATAATGACCGGAACGCCTTTGGCATTGGCGTTAAAGACCGGGCGGCCTGTACCGGTATCCTTAAAAGTATCTTTCAGATCGTTCAGCCAGACGGAAGAACCGTCGGCCGCGATCAATCGGGCATTTGCCCATACAGCCTGGTCGTCGGCAGTTCCGTCGACCGTACCCCAGGTATAAAGTACCATTTCATCCAGTCCGGTCACATCGGCGGTAAACTTCTCGGCAGCTTGTTTCGCCTTGATAACCTTTGAAGAAACCGGAAGGCTGTTCTTTTTCATCTGTTCGTAAGCATTCTGTTTGGCAACGGCAATTTTCTCAGACCAGGAAGCAGGCGTGTTGCCCTGCTTTTTCTGCTTTTGAGGAAAAGCGGAAAGCGAAAAGGCCAGGCAGGCTGATAAAACAATTAAACTCTTTTTCATGATATCTGTCTCTTATATTTTACGATGATCTGCACTACCGGTTTATGAAATCCGGTCCCTTTTGTTAGTGGGGGTATCCCACTAACGTTAGCAGAGATGTGCCACTAAAATCGGAAAGAAAGCCCCGCCTTTAACAGCGGAGCTTCTCACCCATACTTAAATTATTATCGAACGATTAATAGTTCGGATTCTGGATCAATACGCCGTTAGAGAAGTCGATCTGATCCTGTGGCAACGGGAAGTATTCATGCGCCTTAGACCAAGCTGTTACGTGTCCCGCCAACAGTGGATCGAGTTCAAGGCCATTCAGTTTATCCATGATTTTCCAACGTTTCATATCATAGTAACGGATCAACTCAAACGGAGTTTCTACGCGGCGTTCATGGCGGATCTTTTCACGCAACTGATCCTGTGTCAGATTGGCGGCCAGATCTTCCAGTCCGGCACGGTTGCGTATCTGGTTCACCATTTCCGTTGCACCGGCTATACCCAGTTCATTGGCAGCTTCAGCTTTCAAGAGTAATAATTCACCCCAACGAAGGAAGACCCAGTCCTGTTCACTACGTGTACTAGCCTGCCACATATCACCATCTTTCATCAACGGAGTCAACCATTTTACCATAGCCTTCTTCAAATCGCTTCTGTTTAAAGATACAATTTCGCCTCCCGGCCACTGATATTTATCATCGAAAGCAACGATCTGTCCCAACCGGTTATCACCTTCCTCATAATCATTGGTCAGGTTTGCAACCGGACGTACTCCGGAGTAATTGCCGTATATATGATCGAAATTATTATAATTGTTCGGAGCCAGAAACTTGATAGAGAAAACAATCTCCGGACTGGCTTCCTGTGCATCATAAGTAAAATTGTCGGCATAACGATCGGCTAATGAGTATCCTTTGATTTCATTCAACAAATTGTATGCTTCCTGCACTTCGTTACGATTAGCGACCTTACCGTCTTCGCCAAAGGCATGGAACATCAGAAGACGTGCCTTTAACCCCTGGGCAGCCCCTTTGGTTGCATGTCCGCCGGCACCCTTGAATGTCTTGTCGTCCATTTTATCGATAGCAGCCTGCAAATCAGTGATCAGATTATTGTAAACTGTTTCCAAAGATTCTTTCGGCATATTCTGAATTGTAAGATCCAGCGGTTCTGTCGGATACGGAACCTCACCATAACACAGATAAAGCAGATAATAGCAGTAAGAACGTAAGAAAAGCGCCTCCCCTTCATACTGGTTACGGACACTATTCATATCTCCGCCCTGATAATTCTTCAACTGATATAAGAAGATATTCAGACGGGTGATAGCTTCGTAGGCTTCCTTATAAAGTTCCGGAACGAAACCCGTCATAGACGGATCTATATTATCCGCCTGGATCAGGTCTGTTTTATACACATAGCTGGAACCGGAACTACCGTACCCATTATCTGTCAGACAGTCATAAACAACCATCCCATACGATAACGTTTTAGCCTGCATACCCTGATAACAACCGGTCAATGCGGAATCAAAATCTGATTTTGATTGCCAGAAAATACTTTCTGACGGAGAAGTTGTCGGTGGCGTATCTAAAATATCAGAACAGGATGATACAGTCATCATGCCGGCAACCAATAGTGAAATATATGATAGTTTATTCATTTTCATAACTATTTTACAATTAAATTAGAATTCAAGATTTACACCGAATGAAATGATACGGTTCTGTGGATAATAAACCAAACGTGTACCCTTTGTGGAATTATAATTACGCTCCGGGTCACCACCCTGCGGGAATTTAGTTATTGTCAACAAATTATCACCAGAGAAGTAAAAACGCAGACGTTCGATCTTCGCTTTGCTTGTCAGTGCTTTCGGCAATGTGTAACCGAATGTCAGATTTTTCAAACGGAAATAAGAAGCATTGTACAACCAGTAGGTACTTTCACGCTGGTTCTTTGCACCACCTAAATCTGCGAAATACAAACGCGGATATTTGGCATCTCTATGATCTTCCGTCCACATATTGTCAATATAGTCTTGTGAGATCGGTGTTCCCTGATAAAACGGACGCAATCCCCAGCCACTGGCATAATGTTTTGCTCCCTGTACACCTTGTCCCATCAAAGAGAGGTCGAAACCTTTCCAGCTAGCACCCAGGTTCACGGAATACTCAAAATCAGGGAAGCGGCCATCAAGTACTTTACGGTCGTTTTCATCGACAATACCGTCAGGTACTCCATTCGGACCACTGATATCGGCATATTTAATATCACCCGGCAATGTCTTATCATTAAATTGTTTGGGAGAATTGGTCACATCTGCTTCATCCCTGAAAATGCCGATTGCTTCATAACCATAGAACGATCCGTAAGGCAGACCTTCTTTATAAATCAATCCCTTAGAAGAATCCACATAATCGGCGCCGTATTTCGTCAATTCATTTCTAGTGCGATCAAAGAATACACCAGCATTATAACTCAATCCTTTGAATATGCCTTCCCGGATATACCCATTATAAGCCAGTGATATTTCAATACCTTTATTTACCATTTCACCAGCATTGACAAACGGAGCTTTCAACCCCAGTAATGAATTGCTCTGTGCCTCACGAAGAATATCGTATGTTCTTTTCTTATACCAGTCAAAAGTAATATTGAAACCGTTGAAAGCTGTGATATCGATACCGAAGTCGCCAATAGCCGTAGATTCCCATTTCAAATCACGGTTGGTAAGAGCTGTCTGTGCAACACCGGCACCTAAATTTGTGTTGTCGAAACTATAATCCTTACCTGTTGTAACCAATGCATAATAAGAATAAAGATCGACATTCTGGTTACCCAGGATACCCCATGAACCACGCAACTTCAAACTATTCAGCCATTCCCAGTTAAGATCCTTCATCCATTCTTCTTCAGTCATACGCCATCCCAAAGAGAAGGAAGGGAATATACCCCAGCGAGATTCGGATGAAATACGTGAAGAACCGTCGTAACGGGCATTCACTTCCAACAAATAGCGTTGTTTGAAAGCATAGTTGGCACGGAAGAAAGCAGACATAATGCCCCATTCTTCTGATTTACCTTTGTTAGTCTGTACAGAAGAAATACCTGTATTCAGTTCATGCAAGGGGAAGTCATAATTCTGACGGTAACCTTCCAGATTATCCATTTTATAATATTCCAGATTGTAACCTGCCATAAAAGAGAAGTCATGTTCTTTATTCGGAGTAGCCCAGTCATATTTCAAATAAGTATATAAGTTATAATAAGAGCTGTTTTCCATTGTACTGGTCAAACCGGTTCCGTTTGTATTCAATGTACCGTTCTGTGTGCCGTCATGGTAATAATAAACCGGTGTTGGCAATGCTCCCCAATTCTTTATATGTTGTTGTTTGTAACGCATAGCACCTTTGGTATACCAACTCAAACCCTTGATCGGACTCACTTCCAGCCAAGCCTGTGCGTTTACATCAGTATTTACATAATTCTTGAAGTTTTCCGTTTCAGTAATAGCGACCATGTTTTTATTATTACTTTCAAAGGTAAATGCCTTCATCGTGTAACGCTTAATACCTGTACCATCATCCGGCAACCAGGGCATATAAGTCGGAGCCTGCGAAATAGTTGACAAATAAGCATCCGTATCACCCTGGCGTGTTTCCTGACGATTGCTGCGGCTGCCGGTAAAATACATTCCGAAACGTATCCAATCATTTACCTGTGAAGTCAGATCCAACGTTGCATTGTAACGCTTGAATTCCTGCCCTTTCATGGTACCAGGCTGATTGATCATGCTTAAAGAAGCGTTGTAAGAAGTTTTACCGGTAGTACCGGCTACACTCAGGTTGTGCTGCTGAACAAAAGCAGGATCAAACATATAATCCAGCCAGTTGAAGCTAGGATATTTAGTCGGGTCGGACGGATTGGTATAATTCGCAATCATCTCATCCGAATAACGGTCAGTTGCCGGAGCACCGGAGTTATCCTTTGCCATATTGAAATATTTCATATAGGTAGGAGAATCCCAAATCACATCCAACAGATTTGTCGGATTGTGGACTGCAAAGTTTCCATTATAACGAACAGAAATACGGTCTTTTGTTTCCGAACCATTCTTGGTTGTAATCAAAATCACACCGTTTGCAGCACGTGAACCATAAATAGAAGCCGAAGCTGCATCCTTCAACACAGAAACACTTTCAATAATGTTCGGGTCGAGGGAGGCGAGGTCTCCCTCGACACCGTTAATCAGGATTAACGGATCAGAACCGGTACCGGAATAAGTACCCTGACCACGTACACGGATCTGAACTGATTCATTACCCGGTTGTCCCTTGTCGGAAGTGATACGCAAACCCGGCATCTGGCCTTGCAACATAGTAGATGTATTGGCTACCGGACGTTTGGCAATTTCTTCTCCCGTCACAGCAGAAACGGCACCGGTCAGGTTCACCTTCTTCTGCGTACCGTAACCTACTACGACTACTTCATCCAAATTCTGGGTATCTTCATGGAGAGTAATTTTCAGGCGGGCATTACTTGTTACTTTTATTTCCTGGTCTTTATAACCAAGATACTTTACCAATAAAACATCGCCGGTTTTAGCCGGGACAGTGAAGTTCCCTTCTACATCTGTAATAATACCTGTGGTTGTTCCTTTCACTAGTACAGATACCCCGATCATCGGGTCTCCGAATTCATCCAGAACGATTCCGGAGATAGTCTGTGTTTGCGCGAACAAACTTAGACTTGAGTTAAACGCCACCATTAATAATAATAATCGCCAAAACGATTGAGTGGCCCTTTTGATTTCTTTTTTCATTTAATCATGGATTTAATTAGACTTAAAATTTCAACAAATTCAATAACACAAAGAAACATATTCTCTTTTTTACAAAAGAAAACATGCTTCCAATTTAGTATTAAATTATTCTATATGAATAGATTGATACAAAAGTGACAGAAAAGTGATACGATTTTATCAGCCGCCCTGTTCCTGATTGTTTTTCATCTGCACAAATTCAGTGGGAGTGCATCCATAAAAAGCCTTAAAGGAATTGGAGAAGTAAGAGTGACTGTTAAATCCAAGATGTGACGCAATTTCAGAGACATTCATTTCGGATTCTTTCAACAATTTAGCCGCCATCTCGAGGCGTTTGTTACGGATCAGTTCCATCGGTGAAAGTTCGGTGATGGATTTGAGTTTACGGTAGAGGTTCGCACGGCTGATACCGATTTCCGTGCATAACAATTCGACATCCAGCTTTTCATTGGATATGTTTTTCTCGATCACATCAAACAGTTTCTGGGAGAAACGTTCGTCGGCCGACTTCACCTCGATCCCCATCACATCCGGGGAGAAACGTTTTCCATAGAGTTTTTTCAATTGCTCCCTCGAGGCCAGCAGGCTGCGGATACGTGTCTGCAACACGTCCATATTGAACGGTTTCACAATATAATCGTCCGCTCCCGCCTGGAATCCTTCCTTGATATGGACTACCATCGAACGGGCAGTCATCAGAATAACCGGGATATGTCCGATGCGGATGTCATTCTTGATCATCGTACACAGTTCCAGTCCGTCGCGCTTCGGCATCATGATATCGCTAAGTACCAGGTCTGGGAAATCCTGCACTACTTTTTCGTAAGCCCTCACCCCATCGGCTGCCTCAATAACAATATATTCGGCTTCCAGGCTTTTCTTCAGATAATCACGCACATCCTTATCATCCTCGACCAACAAAATCTTATATTTAGGTTGATCTTTATTCTCCGTCACCGGCAACGAGACCGATATATCCTCCGTATTCGTTATTTCCGCAATTTTATCTATTTCCCTGCTCTCTATCTGTTCTTCGGAGAATGCCGAACGGGATACCGGAAGGATAACGACAAAGCAAGCACCTTTTGTTTCCGTATGATCCACATAAATTACCCCACGATGGAGTTGTACAATCGTATAAACAAGACTCAGGCCGATACCTGTTCCCGACAAATTTATACCGGACGTTTCAGGAATCTGATAGAAAGGAGTGAATATCTTATCCGCCTCTCCTTCTTCAATCCCTTTACCGGAATCTTTGACTTTCAGGATTACGTAATGAATGTTTTCATCTTTATACAATCCGTCAGTCCGTTTCGGGTCCAGTTCTTTCAGGGTTACTTCCGATACCTCCATAAGAACAGATTCACCGGAAGCCGTATATTTGAAGGCATTCGACAAGAGGTTAAAGACAACTTTTTCCAAGAGGGATTTATCAAACCAGCCATTGATCGTTTTAGGAGTACAATTCAGGGTGAATTTGACTTCATTGGTCAAAGCAATCTGATTGAACGCATAATAGATTTCTTTGATATATTCGCAGATATCTCCTTCACTTACCTTCAGGTCCATGCTACCCGCCTGGTTCTTATGCAGGTCCATCAGCTGATTGACAAGAAGCAAAAGTTTTTGAGCGTTCTTATAAATAATGGATAGCTTGTCATGCAACTCTGCCGGAATATCCACCCGTTTGACCAGTTCTTCAAACGGAGTGATAATCAGCATTAAGGGGGTACGCAACTCATGAGAGAAGTTTGTGAACAGGCGTATCTTTGCCTGATGAAATTCTTCCTGTTTTTGTTTCTCCAGTTGTTTCATCTTCAACCCGGCTTCCAGGTTACGTTTGATATTTACATAATAAAGAATCCCGTAAATAATAGCCGCTAAAGCAATAACATAAAACAGATAAGCATACCAGGTCCTCCACAGAGGCGGCTGCACAACAATAGCCAATGAACGTCCTTCCTCATTCCAGATGCCATCATTATTAGAGGCTTTTACGCGAAAAACATATTTGCCGGGACTTAGGTTGGTATAAAATGCGGAATTACGTTCTCCTACATAGTTCCAATCCGTATCATATCCTTCCAGTTTATAAGCATACTGATTTTGCGTCGCATAAATATAATTCAAGGCCTGGTAAGTGATTGAAAAGTTATTTTCATTATAAGCCAGGCGGATCGTTTCCATGCCGTCCAATACCTTATCCAGGATAGCAGATTCATCGCCGACTTTCACCGGATGGTTGTTAACAGATAATTGCTCCAGCACCACAGGCGGAATATTATTATTTTTATCCATCGCCTCCACATGGAATGTCACAAAACCGTTGCTTCCGGCAAAACAAAGACTTCCATCCGGCAAGGCGATGCCACTATGCAATGTAAATTCACGAATATCTATTCCGTTATGACGATGATAATTCCTGACTTCATCTTTCGCCGGATCAAACATGATCAGGCCGTTTACCGTACTCATCCATAACCGCTGATCGCTACTTTCCACCAACGTACAGATATTATTGTCCAGCAAACCTTCCCTGACAGTCATTATCCGCCGGATCGCTTTCGATTCATCCAGTTGAAAAATACCACCTCCGTAGGTTGATCCCCATATCTCACCGGATTGAGTCCGGACAATCGCCGATATATAGTTATTGGGAATCCTGTATTTCTCAACAGAAGCCTCATTGGAATATTTTGTCAGCTGTTTTTTATGCGTATCGAAGCGGAGCAATCCTTCGGCCGTACTTCCCAGCAAAAAGACACCGTCTTCTTCTTCCAGAATACAACGTACATTTGAAAAATAGATCGGTTCATCTACATTATTATAAAAGGTAGTAACCAGGGAATCATTCACAAAACAGGTCAGTCCAAATTCGGTCGATGCGCCACCCACCCACAAAACACCATTATGATCGCGAATGATAGAATAGATGGAATATTCAATCGGATACTGATGATACAAGGAAAACTTTTTGGTTTTGATATTAAACTTGTAGATTTCCCCTTTAGTCGTTCCGCACCAGACATAGCCGTCTTCGTAAAAAACGGATTTAATGATATTCGTATTAAATGCGAACCGGACGGAAGGATCGATCAGGTAATAATGTGACTCATTCGTCCGCTTATTATAATTCAATAATCCATACCCTTCCGTTGCTATCCATAAATCTTCAGGAGATTCATACGTAATCGCTCCGTAAATACCAGTCCTGATATTCAATTCTTCCTGCGGTTTATGAAGGACAAAGCGGTTTGTGAATTTATTCAGATAATTAACCCCTCCGGCAAATGTCCCGACCCACAGCGTTTTATCCCGGTCTACACAAAAACAATAAACCGAATAATGGCTCAACGACTTGTTTATATCATCGTAACCGGCCACCTTTACAATCCGTTCGGTCGCTTTATCCAAATCAAAAATGCCATCAAACGTACCGATCAGCAACTTCCCCTGCCATTCGATTATACAACGCACCGAGTTATTGCTCAATCCGCTGTTTAAATTAGTATATGAGGTCACCTCGTTATCACGCAGATTGATTTTATTCAATCCGCTATTCTTACAACCAACCCATATCTGCTTCTTATCATCTTCATAAATGGAAGTAATATTATTGTTATTCAATGGCATATTTTTAGATTCACTCGTAAACTGACTGATCAGATTCATCTGATGGTCACATAGGAGCAATCCTTTGTTTCTTGTACCGATCCAAAATCTGCCTGAGCTATCTTCCAGCAAAGTCACTATCATTGCTCTTTCAGTATCATCTTCTATAGGGATATATTCAAAATGGTCTCCCTCCCTGTTATAGCGATTCAACCCCTCCCAGGTTCCAACCCACAGACAACCCGAACGGTCGGTGTATACCGTAGAAATACTATTGGCAACCAATCCGTTAGTCTCCAGGTTATAGCGTTTAATCTCATTTGTGTTCAGATCTATCCGGTTCAGTCCATTGCTGGTTCCCACCCAGAGAAAACCTTCCTGATCTTCGGTAATGGAGGTGACGGAGTTATTCGACAGGCTCTGCTCATTTCCGTCTTCCCGATGATAGATTTTATATTCTTTTCCATTAAAACGGTTCAGTCCGTTCTTGGTGGCAAACCACAAATATCCTCTCGAATCCTGATAAATAGTCATCACAGAGAGTTGGGAAATCCCTTCATTCAGATCTGAATTAAAAGAATACAGATAGTTTGTCTTTTCTGCATACAGTGTTAGTACGGAAAGGATTAGAAATAGTATAGATAAAGATTTCCTGATCATACTTGTTGTATCTGATTTATGTAGAACAAAAATAGTAAAAGTTTTGGTTAATGATCAAGAGAAAAGTAACATTCAAATCAGATTTACTGTATTTCCATAAATACAGTCGGTATCCCCTCTGACTTAACGGCTACTATGCTCTTTCCTTTATTCAGATTTACTTTGATGCGGGCCCTGCCGTTATAGGCCTGAACCTTACGGCTGCCGGTAGATGTTCCCTGATTCTGAATCAATGTTCCATCACCTACCAGTTCAAATTCAATATACTTTTTTGAATCGAGGCAGCGAACGCCTTCCTTATCGTAAAGCTGAGCTTCCAACAACGCCATATCGCCTTCACGTGATACGATATGTACTGTAACAGAGGCTTCTTCTCCCCATTTTGCCGTCTGATATTCCTGGCTGATCTCATCCGTAATCTTTGTCTTTCCTTTTACGGCCACAGCACGGATCTCGTTCTTTCCTTCTTCATATACACAATTCCAACGCAGTCCGGCCGCGGGATAATCCTGACTGTTGCGTTTCTTCACACCCTGGCTGACACCGTTCATGAACAACTCCACCTCGTCGCAGTTTGAATAGACCAATATTTCTTTGCGGTCTCCCTGGTTACCCCAGCGCACCGGCCAGCTATGCCCGTAAATATGTACCATAGGCTCAGTCGTCCAGTATGACTGAAAGACATAATAACTTTCTTTCGGAGTGAAATCACGCTCTATTACCCCTTTCTGATTCACATACGGGACCGGATTTTCGGGACGTACAGGAGTTGAGAAATCCTTGAACGGCCAGTAAGCAGCCCCAGTCAGCCACGGCATTGTTTCCTGCTCTTTCAGATGCCAGTCGATCAGGCGGACAATATAACTTTCCGACCAGTCGCCATCCTTCGATGCACGGGCGGCACCACCGTATAAAGAAGCATCCCCGGCACGTTCGTCGGCACCATTACCAGACTCAATACCTTTCAGATTGGCAAATACATTCTCTGAATGACGGCGGGCATGGCTGTCTCCTCCCCACTCCACATGCAGGAAACGTTTTACCTTCTGCATCTCCTGTTCCGAAACGGATTTATAATCGGTAAATACCCCACGATACCATCCGGCCCAGATAGAAGGAGAATAAACATCCACTATATCACAACAAAACTCACAACGACGGATAGCCGTCATGCGTGTATCATCCAAACTATGAGCCAAGTCATGCAATTCCTTCATAAAAGTACGGATAGCCCCTTTATCGAACTCACTGAAATCGTTGGGCCAATCGTTTTCGTTGCCCAGTCCCCAGATAATAACGGCCGGGTGATTATGATGCTGATCGATCATATTAGTCAGCATACGGCGGGCCTGTTCCTTATATACCGGACCTCCCAGGCCTCCGCGGCACCAGGGGATTTCTTCCCAGACAAGGATACCCAGAGAATCACAAAGTTGGAGGATTATATCCGATTGCTGGTAATGTCCGAGACGGATAAAGTTCACACCCATATCCTTCATCAGCTGCATTTCCGTACGCATCATATCTTCAGTCATTGCCTGAGCTACTCCGGCATGATCTTCATGGCGGTGCGTTCCCTGAAGCAAAATACGCCGGCCATTCAGGAAGAACGGGCCTTTTTCCTGAAATTCGAATTGGCGGAAACCGAAGCTTTCTTCCGCTGTCAATGTCTGTCCGTCAGCATTTATAGTCAATTCGCAAGTATAAAGGTTGGGAGAATCCACGTCCCACAAGACGGGGTTCTTCACTTTTACTTCCGTCAGGAATTGATTGCCAAGAGGCAGAACATTTTCTATCGTTTGAGTAAATATCTGTTTGCGATTTGCATCATATACAGAGACAGTCACATCCGCCTTCCGTATATCCATCGGATTATAGAAAAAGGCTTTGACTTTTACAGAACCTTCTTTCCGGTTTGCCGAAAGTTCCGGTTCCAGGCGAATCTGTTCAAAAGAGGCTTTCGGTAGATAAACCAGGTTCAGGTAACGATACAGACCTCCGTAGAGATTAAAATCAGACAAATCGGACGGGATCATTTCCAGATCGCGCGAGTTATCGCAACGGATAGACAGAGGTATTTTTCCTTTGAAACGCTTCACCAGCTTATCATCCGCCATAAATGACTTCACGGCTTCCGTAATATCGACACTCCAACCGTCGTAACCACCTGTATGTTCTCCGACTAATGTGGTGTAAACATATACTTTTGTCTTCTGTCCGGCTCCTTCAAAATCCAATACGACACGGCCATCCGCATACGGATTATCAATTGTCAGCAGTGTTTTATACCAACCCGGTCCCTGATAATAATTCACATCGGGATCTACGGCATCTTCGGCATTAAAACAGTGGGGAAGAGTGACCTTTTGCCAGATAGGAACTGTCTCCGGACTTCCCGGTGAAGCAGGACGCACAACTTCCCAGATTCCGCCCAGATCACCTTTCAGGTATTCCCAGTTATCCGTTAATCGTATTTTTTGTTTAGATGGTACTTTCCCTGCCATCGAAAAGCAACAAAACAGGAAAAGACAGGAAAAAAGAATGTTTCTCATTATTTATTCGTTTTATATTAGTTAATTTACAATATTGCCGTTCCTTCTTTTTCCAGTTTCTGTTTCCGGAGGAGGGCTTCCAGATAATAATAATCAGCATATACAATCGGGACATCCACCTCCACATTGTGCATTTTAGAACCTGTGCTATGCAACAGCAGGAAGCCTCTGTCTTTGCCGGCTGCCGCACGGTAATTTGCTGACAGGTTCTCTAAGATTGTATTTGCTTTTGTTATATAATCCTGACGTTTAGCCGGATCATACATGCTTAATTCATATAAAGCAGAAGCTGTAACAGTTGCAGCAGAAGCATCGCGAGGCTCATTGGGTATTCCCGGAGCATTGAAATCCCAATAAGGAACAAGGTCTTCGGGCAATGTCGGACTGGAAAAGATATAATTTTCTATATGCTTCGCCTGTTCCAGAAACTCAGGCAAACCCGTTTCACGGTAACACACGGTATATCCGTAAAGTCCCCAGGCCTGTCCGCGCGACCAGGCTGATTCATGCGCATATCCCTGATGCGTATGTTTATGCAGCACTGCTCCGGTAATCGTATCATAGTCAACCACATGGTAAGAACTGTAATCATCGCGGAAATGATTCTTCATTGTCGTACGGGCATGATTTACGGCTACATTATAAAACAGAGAATCACCGCTTGTCCTGAACGCCCAGAAAAGAAGTTCCAGGTTCATCATATTATCGATAATAACCGGACAATCCCATTTATCCCGGCTATGGTCCCATGAGCGGATTATCCCTGCACCCTCTTTATAACGGGTAGTCAAGGTATAAGCAGCCTGCAACAGAACATCCTTATAAGCCGCATCACCCGTCAGCCGGTAACCGTTTCCGAAACTGCAATAGACCTTAAAGCCCATATCGTGCGTTCCGCCGTTCATCTTCTCACGTTCGATCAAGGCAGTTTGCTGCTGCGCCTTTTCTTTCCAGAAATCATCCCTGGTATATTCATACATGTACCAAAGTTCACCTGGGAAAAATCCACTCGTCCAATCGCGGGAAATAACCATATGCAACGTACCGTCCGGTTCGACATTACGCGGACTGGCCAACGGGCCCAGGTTTTGTTTATCACGTAATTCCTGCTTTTGTCTCGGTTCCGCACAACGGGCAGCATCCATCTCGACAAAAGCCTGCTTGAATTGTGTTCCGGCAAAAGCAAAGTTCTCCTGAACCAGATCGGGTTTCTCGATTCCACAGGAAGCCATAGCAGCCAGTAACAGAAAAATAGGAGTTTTGAATTTCATATTTCTTCAACTAAATAAGATAAATCAATAATAACTAAAACAGAATAATCACAACCACAACAGCGGATGGCGAAGGGGAAAATTCCGTATCACCTCATCATTCTCCGGAAAATGTTCCAGCTCCGACCAAAGGGAGAAATAATCTTCATCAGGCGTATCGCAGACGCTGAACAGCAAAGCGGTATGCGCCACCGGCCATTCATCCCAATACATCACATCTTTTTCAAACGGCCACGCAGACTTATCCTTTATATAGGGGCACAGCCAGGCCACCCCTTTCTGCATATTCCGTCCGTCTTTCGTTGTATATTGCCAGAGATTATTTGTATCATCGGAAAGGATATGGCACACTGTTGCCATAGCATCCAGATTGAAGAGAGAATATCCGTACGGTTTGGTTCTCGCCAATTCCAACGGAAAACTGCCATCCGTATCCATCTGTCCCGGTAACAGAACTGTTTGATAACGTTCGCGGCAGAAGTCCAGCACCTCTCTATTCCCGGTATACTTTGCAAACTGGGCCGCCTGCATCACCCAGCAGGTACCATGGTTGTTTTTGGCATTCATCTCATCCTTTCCGTAAGGATGGTTCGTCAGCCAGTATAAATAGTTGGAAAACCAGTCTTTGGTAGCAACGGCATCTTCACAGGAAAGCAAACCGGCCTGTTCCATTACGATCAGTGACTGCACGACTTCCAACAGATGAATAGTATCGATTATTCCTATTCCACGGCCCGTAACAATTCCTTTTATTGCCTGGGCGTATTGAAGATCGGGATTCATCCGTGTCTCCGGATCAATGAACCAGGCACGGATATGTTTTAATGCCTGTACAATATATTTCTCATCTTTCGTCACGATCCAGGCAGAAGTCAAGTCTCCTACAATCGAACTGAAACGGATCATTGCATGGCGATGAGCAACAAAATTATCCGGATTCGTTTCCCCGTCACGCCGGATATAGGCACTGTCAGGATTAACCGGATCAGGCCACCAGTAATCACCTTCCGAATAAAAATCGTGTACCCCTCCGGCGCTTCTTTCAGCGACAAAAGAAGTAATGGTGACAGGTTCTTGCGTTAAAGCCAGGTCTCCCCGGGTTATAATTTCCGTATGCAACAAATCTGATACCCGCTTTTGCAATCGCGTTCCGTCAGAACAACGACAGCATACAAGTATTGTTGCAGAAATTAATAATAACAATTTTAGATTCATGGCATAGACAGATTATTTTCTGTCCAAAATTACGCCAAGCATCTCTTTCCGGTTTTTAATATTATCGCAAAAGCTTGCAGATTTGTTACAAAAATGACATTTGATGAGATAATTATACAATACCGACAGATAATACTATCCGATCTTATTTAGTTTGTTTCATAATTATAAACAAAAGAATATTCATACGTATTCTGTCCGGCATCCAGACCTTCTACTGATTTTATATCTTCTGTAATAACCATGCCAGTGATATAGTCACCGACTGTCTGATAACGAAAAGTATATTCAGCACCATTTTTACTCTCGCCCAACGAATAACGGCTGGCCGATTCCGGTAAATTGCGGTTAGAGGTCCCGTATAACGAATTCAAAGGATTTACTAAATCCGGTGTTATCGGTCTCAATGTATTTAGCACACGGAACGGGAAATTGGCTGGGCACAACTGGCTACCATAGGTATAACTCACCTCATCACGCGGAAGATACTGATAAACGGTTACATTCCCGTTAGTCCACGTATATTTATCTAAAGATACCGGATCATTTTTCTTATATCCTCCTTCTTCCAACGGACGTTGAAAAATCCAATCAGCTTCAGTCAGATTGCTACGATCATATTTATATCGATATTCATTCTTCACATATTCCGCATTCGGGACATATTCATTGATAGCCCATTCCTGCTTATTTACGACCACATTTCCACTCATCTGAAAATCTTCCGTATGCACATTTGAAGCATCGATCACAGAGATCTTATTTCCAGTATAAATCAAGTTAAAAGTACCTTTGGAAGTCGTTATCTTACTAACATTACCATCCTGATTGTAAATTATATCCAAAGAATATTCAGGGAAATCGGCCCCATTCTTTTTACAGGTAATCTTTGTTAACTTATTCAACTTCGGAAGAGAAGGTTTATCATCACCTCCGCAAGAGATCAAACCAATCACTAAAATCAACATCAAGCATACACACTTTTTCATAAGTTCTACTTTTATAATTCAACATCACAAAAGTAAAACATTTGGCAAAATAAAGGCGGAAGTAACCAATTTTAAGTAATCTCTACATTTTAATAACATGGATTCACTCCCCTTTTATCAGCAGCTGTATCTTATTTTTATCGCCCACTACCCAAACCAGATCATCCGGTTCGAACACCGTATCGTTATCCGGTGTCATCAGCGAATCCCCGTTACGTTCGATCGCAACAATCAGGCAATTGTACCGCCGTCCTACGTTCGACTGCATAATACTCTGTCCGAGGAACGGGAAACTGTCATCGACTACAAACGAATTGACCGTAATCTCTTTCGGCTGACCGGCCGAACAATCGGAACCGTTCTCCTGATCTTCCAGCTTAGTCTGGAAGGCTTTCAACTGTTCGTCGGTCCCTACTACGACCACCTTATCCTGCGGATAAATATGATCGGAACCACCGGGGATATAGATTTTATGATCGCCACGGATGATCTCTACGATACTTACTCCAAAATCTTTTCTGAGCGGTATGTCCGACAGCGCTTTCCCTGCATAAGGAGAACAAGGGGAAACCGGTACTACGGCCAGGTGTATATCTTTATCACTTAACTGATTATTAAAACTGGTCTTCAACGGATTACGTTTCCGGTCGACCTCTTCCCTACGGTTCAGGTTAGTAAGAAAATGGGCTTCCAGCCTGGAATACTGGTTCAGGTCACGGCGGAACAGAATGATAAGGATCAAGACTCCTACTGCTATAATCGCCCCCACGCCATATTGCACATGATAATATTTAATCAGTACGATCGAAACAAACAAAATGGCGACAAACACCCTGAACAACACTAACGCCACCAGTTTCCCATGATTATATTTATTATCCTTCCACAGGCTCATAAACAACTCCGGCGAATTATTCTTGTTCGCCACCAATCCGGCCAGAAACGGTACCATCAGAAGAAGCGTCAGTACACTCATAATAATATTTCCCCACATATCCATCGCCGGAAACTTTTCTACCAGCAACGGATGAATAACCTGGGTAGACAGCAACAGAATAGCCGTCAGTAACACCGAATGAATCAATACTTTTCCTACATAAATCTTTAATAGCTTACGCCAGTCGCTTTCATGGTTAATCGTTTTTGTACCCGAAGAATAGCGGTCCAGAAAATCGCGCGTCTTATCCGGCAACACCTTGTACAGCCACTCCGCAAACGGTCCCGACAAACGGATAAAATAAGGAGTCGTAAAAGTCGTTATCACCGACACGGCAACGATAATCGGATAAACATACTCGTCGAGCACCTTCAACGACACCCCTAAAGCCGCAATGATAAAGGCAAATTCACCGATCTGAGCCAGACTGAAACCCGACTGAATAGATGTTTTCAGCGGTTGTCCGGACAGAAGTACTCCGAAAGACGAAAAGAAAGCCTTCCCCACGATCGTCACCAAAGTGATCAGAATGACAGGCCATGCATATTGCACCAGGACAGCCGGATCGACCAGCATACCTACCGACACAAAAAAGATGGCGCCAAACAAATCCTTGACAGGCTTGATAATATGTTCGATGCGCTCTGCCTCTATCGTTTCGGCGAGGATAGACCCCATGATAAAGGCCCCCAAAGCAGCCGAGAAACCCGTTTTCGTCGCTACCACCACCATTCCCAGACACAAGCCCAGTGCAATAACCAGCAACGTTTCATCATTCATCAGCTTCTTCACCTTTTTCAGGAAAGCCGGAATAATAAATATACCTACCAGAAACCAGAGAATCAGAAAAAAGGCGACCTTCAGGATACTGCCGATCATTTCCTCCCCGGCAAACTCCTGGCTCACCGCCATCGTTGAAAGCAAGACCATCATAATAATGGCAACCAGGTCCTCGACGACCAACGTTCCGAACACAATCCCCGTAAACCGCTGGCTCCGCAACCCCAGATCATCAAAAGCCTTTATAATGATCGTTGTCGACGACATCGACAGCATCCCGCCCAGAAATATGGAATTCATCGTAGACCATCCCAGCAGATGCCCGACCAGATAACCGACGATCAGCATCGTTATCACCTCGGTCATCGCCGTAATAAAAGCGGTAGAGCCGACATTCATCAACTTTTTGAAACTAAACTCAAGTCCCAGGGCAAACAGCAGGAAGACGACTCCCATTTCCGCCCACAAATTAATATTTTCAACGTCTACTACCGTAGGAAAAATCTGTACATAAGGCCCGGCCAGTAAACCGGCGACGATATACCCCAGTACCAGGGGTTGTTTCAGCCATTTAAATAATAAAGTTATTATCCCTGCGGATATAAGAATCAATGCAAGATCGGAAATCAAATCTGGTAAATGCGACATACAATATATTATTGATTAATCTGTTAGCTAACAAAAATAACATTTTTCCGTATTTTATCAAGTACAGCCGATGCTTTTTTATAACTTTGCTAGAAATAAATAAAAACATCTATCTATTTACTTAAATCTGTTAGTATATGAAAAACAAGATTATTCTCATTCTTGTTCTGTGTTTCTGTTTTAATTTAGCAGGATTCGCACAAAGTACCGTTCATGAATCGGTCAAGTTCCAAAGTAAAAAGTTAGGAAAAGAAGTCTCCTACTCGATCTATCTCCCGGACGGATACAACAGCTCCGAACGTTATTATCCGGTGCTTTACCTGCTGCACGGTTATACCGATAATGAAACCATGTGGATACAAACCGGGCAGATGCAGGAAATTACCGACCGTACCATCTGTAGCGACCAGGCCGTGCCTATGATCGTTGTCATGCCGGATGCCTGGGATACCTGGTATATCAACCAATACGACGGAAAGGTACCCTACGAAGACATGTTTTTTGAAGAGTTGATCCCCCATATCGAAAAGACCTACCGCGCCCGCAGTAACAAAGAGTTCCGTGCCATCGCCGGACTGTCGATGGGAGGTTACGGTTCGTTCCTTTACACCCTGCATCATCCGGATATGTTTTCCGCCTGTGCCCCGCTTAGTGCCGCTATTTTCGACGACAGCGTGATGGAACGTCGCCAGGCTGAATCACACAAAGACCTCTTCGGCCGCCTGTTCGGTCCCGGACTGGATTACTGGCACAAAAACAGCGTCTTAAAAATGCTTTCCGAACTGGATAAAGAGAATCTGCCCCGCATCCGTTATTACATTGACTGCGGAGACCAGGACGGTCTGCTGGATGGTAATTTCCAGGCCCATAAGATCATGCGGGAGAAAGGGATGAAACATGAATTTCGTGTCAGAGGCGGCGGACATACCTGGTTATACTGGCGCACGGCATTGCCCAACGTCCTGGAATTTGTCAGCGGAGCATTCCGGAGAAATCAATAGTAATCAGTACCAAGATCCTCCGAAACATACCGGTGCGCCCCACTATGCACAACAATTACACCATTTGAACAGTTGACAAGTGTCACTTGTCAACTGTCAACTCATTAATCCTTATACCAAACCTGCCCTGGCTGATTTCCCATTTCAAACTCAAGCGTTGCGCCGCTCATGATCTGGTCGTGGGTGATATAGCTCTTGTCGTAAGGCTGGCCATTCAGTTTGACTGACTGGATATAGATATTCTCCGCATTTACTCCCGGAGCTAAAATCTTGAATACTTTACCATCCGCCAAATGCATTTTTACTTCCGGGAACAAAGGAGTTCCTATCTCATACTGTCCGCCTACCGGATCGACAGGATAAAATCCCATCGCACTGAAAACGAACCAGGCCGACATCTGTCCGCAATCCTCATTGCCACAGATACCATCCGGAGCATTCAGATACAAATCATGCAAAACCTGAGCCACATACTTCTGCGTCTTCCAGGGTTGTCCCACCTTATTATACAGATAAATAACATGATGGCTCGGTTCGTTGCCATGCGCATATTGTCCGATCATACCTGTACTGAAAATTGGCAGGTCTTCTTTCGCATCCGGAGCATACGTAAACATGCTATCCAGCTTTTCCGTGAAACGCTCCTTGCTGCCCAGCAAACCGATCAGGCCGTCCAGATCCTGCGGAACATACCAGAAATACTGCCATGCATTACTTTCGCAGATATCTTCCGTATAATCTTTCGCATTGAACGGAGTTACGAAATTCCCCTTTTCATCACGCGGCTGCATAAAGGTCGTTTCAGGATTATAGACATTGCGATAGTTCTGTGAACGTTTATAGAATTCATCCGCAATCGCTTTCTTTCCCATCTTTTCCGCCATACGGGCAATGCAATAGTCATCGTAGGCATATTCCATTGTTTTGGATAACGACCAGTTCTCCCATTTTTCCGGATCACTGTTAGCCGGTACATATCCCAACTTCTTATACTCCCCGATACCCCGGTAATCATCCCGATTCGCCGTAGCAACACATGCCTGTAAAGCCAGTTCCGGATTAAAAGTACTGATTCCTTTCAGGTAAGCATCCACAATCACAGGAACAGCGTGATAACCGATCATCATATTCGTTTCATGCCCATACAGATTCCACAAAGGAAGGGCGCCATTCTGTTCGTAGAATTTCAGGAACCCCTGAATCATATCGTTCACACGTTTCGGGTCCGTATACGTATACAACGGATGGGCTGCCCGGTAAGTATCCCACAAAGAGAAGGTCGAATAATTATTCCAACCGTCAGCCTTATGTATCTGATTGTCCGGACCATAGTACGAGCCGTCCACGTCACTGAAAATAGTCGGAGCGATCATCGTATGATACATGGCGGTATAGAACTTAACCAGGTCATCCGTATTATTGCCGTTCACTTCAATCTTCGACAATTCTTTGTTCCAGCGGGCGACAGCCTCCGTATGATAACGGTCGAAATCGTTGACCGGCACTTCTGCCTGAAGGTTCTTTGCCGCACCTTCCATGCTCACACCCGAAATAGCCGTATTCACCAGAATCTCTTCGTCCTTTTCCGTATTGAAATCGAAACGAGCTACATAGGCAGTACCGATACGGCCTTTATCCTTCGTCACAATTGCTGTCGTATCCATATGGTAAGCTACAAACGGTTTGGAGAAACGGGTCTGGAAATAGACATGTTGGTCGGGCGACCATCCCTGTGAAAAACGGTAACCGCGGATAGTAACGGAATCGACCACCTCGATATAAGAATCAAGCGTAAAATCCCAGTTCATCGCCTTCTTCAGATTCAGGAAAACGGAAGCTTCTGCCTTCGGGAACGTATAACGCTGGATACCGCAACGTTCGGTAGCCGTCAACTCGACATTAATATTATAGTCTTTCAGCAACACCCGGTAATAACCGGCCGAAGCAGCCTCGTCATTATGTGAAAAAGTGGAATAAATACCCAGCGGTGCTTCAGCCTCTTTATACGGGCGGGTCACCGGCATAAAGGAGATATCATATAAATCCCCTGCCCCGGTACCGGAAAGATGCGTATGGCTGAAACCAGCAATCGTCGTATCCGGATAAAAATAACCTGAGATACGGTCCCATCCGGGCAACCCGTTATCAGGACTTAACTGCACCATACCGAAAGGAGCCTGTGCTCCCGGGTAAGTATTCCCGGTAAAATCAGTACCGATCATAGGATTAACATACTGCGCATAATCCGCCTCCTGTTGTTTCTCCGGCGTGCAGGCCATCAAAGCCAGCAAGGAGACCGCCAATAAAGTGATGTGCCTCATTTGTTTATAAATTGTTTAAGTCTTGACAAATATACAAAAAGAGACGTAACATTTAAACAATGTACGTCTCTTTCTATAACTAAATTCCAATGTCTATGGTTTATTAACCTTCATTTTCTTCTTCGTCCTCTTCATCCGGTTCTTCTACCGGCGGTTTTCTTACAAAGAATGCACTTAATTCGTACAAACCGTAAAGCGGGAAGAACACGACACTCAGTGTAAACGGATCGCTACTTGGTGTTATAAATGCTGCGGCAACAAGCAATCCCACAATGGCATGGCGCCTGTACTTATGGAAAAATCCTCTGTGCAGCAATCCCAGCTTCGACAACAACCACGATACCAACGGCATTTCGAAAACAATCCCCATCACAAAGATCAGCATCAGGAAGTTATCCATATACGAATCTAAAGAGACCTGTTCGGTAATATTAGCACTCAACTGATACGTTGCCAGGAAACGGAGTGTCATCGGGAATACCATAAAATAACCTACGGCACATCCCAGGAAAAACATTATTGTTCCAAAAAAGAATACCCATCTGATATTTTTCTTTTCGTTCTCATACAAAGCCGGACTGATGAACCTCCATAACTCATACATTAAATAAGGGAAAGTCAATACAAGGGCCAGCCAGAATGAGGTAGTCATATGAGTAAAGAACTGAGATGCCAGCTTAATATTTACTATATCCACATGAAAAGTATCATTGCAGAAATCAGGTAAAACATCAAACCACGGACTAATATCAATAAGCCACTTGTTCAGTTCACACAACCAACGATAAAGAATAAAATCAGCATAACAGGGAGCCATAATAACGTGATCGAAAAGATCACGCATAAAAGCAAAACTACCGATAGCAAAAACAAAGAGCGCCAGAATAGAACGGAATAAAGTCCAACGAAGTTCTTCCAGGTGGTCCCAGAAGGACATTTCATCTTGTTCCAATTCTTCCATTTCGTCTACTTCTTATCGTTGTCGTCCAGCTTAATGTCGTCTTCTAATCCTTTTACACCGTCTTTAAAGTTCTTCACACCTTTACCGATACCTTTCATCAGTTCAGGGATTTTCTTTCCACCGAAAAGTAACAACACAACAATGGCGATGATAACGATTTCGCCTGTACCTAAATTTCCTAAAAATAGTAATTCGTTCATGATATTATAAATATTAGTCGTTAATATTCTCCTTTTAATAGGGGCAAAGATACTATTTGTAACGAATAGTCACTCCATTATTCTAAATTTATTACCTTTGCACCGTCTTAAAAAACTGAAATTAGAAAAAGATTAGAAAGATGAAAGCTTATGTATTTCCCGGTCAGGGTGCACAGTTTGTCGGAATGGGAAAAGACCTTTACGATAACAATCCCCTTGCAAAAGAGATGTTTGAGAAAGCAAACGAAATTCTCGGTTTCCGCATTACAGATCTGATGTTCGCAGGAACAGACGAAGATCTGAGACAAACCAAGGTTACACAGCCTGCCATATTCTTACACTCGGTTATCCTCGCTAAAACTTTAGGCGACCAGTTCCAACCGGATATGACAGCCGGCCACTCCCTGGGTGAGTTCTCTGCACTTGTTGCAGCCGGAGCACTGTCTTTTGAAGATGGTCTGGTATTGGTTTCCAAACGTGCCATGGCTATGCAGAAAGCTTGCGAAGCCACTCCTTCCACGATGGCTGCCGTACTGGCTTTGCCGGATGCAACAGTTGAAGAAATCTGCGCAAGTATTACAGACGAAGTCGTTGTTTGTGCAAACTACAACTGTCCGGGTCAGCTGGTTATCTCCGGTTCAATCCCCGGTATCGACGCTGCCTGCGAAAAGATGCTGGCTGCCGGTGCAAAACGTGCATTGAAGTTGAAGGTGGGCGGTGCATTCCACTCTCCGCTGATGGAGCCGGCCCGTGCCGAACTGGCTGCCGCTATCGAAGCAACTCCGATCCACAAACCTTCTTGCCCTGTTTACCAGAACGTAAGCACAAAAGGCGAAACCGACCCTGAAACAATCAAGGCCAACCTGATCGCCCAGCTGACAGCTCCGGTTCGTTGGACTCAGAGCGTTCAGAACATGATCGCCGACGGTGCCGACCATTTCATCGAATTAGGCCCGGGTGCCGTACTGCAAGGATTAGTCAAGAAAATCAATAAAGAAATGACTACGGAAGGTATGCAATAATGAGCAATATATTATAAAAAAGGAGGTAAACAGTAATAGTTTACCTCCTTTTTTATTTACAAACATGCCAATTATAACTGAGATAAATATTCACCTGGAGTTAAAACTGATATTTTTCCTCCAAATATTTATGATAAGCTTTTCTGCCATTTAAATCATCATCGTCATCAATCTTTCCAGCCCCTAATAAACTCAATACAATATCAGGTATAGGTTCTTCGTTAGCTTTTGGTTGCTGCACAAGACGATCCAAATAATTTTCTATGATAGAAGACAAATCCAATCCTCTTTGCCGTGCATAAGCTACAGCTTTATCAACAACATTTTTATTTAATTTTATCTGTGTTGTTTCCATACATCATCTTTTTTGTCAAAGATAATCATTATTCTGTTTCCTATCTATTCAAATGCTATCTTTTTCTTCTATTACACCACCAAACTCCCAATAACAATACCCCTCCCCCACCCAGCACCCACCAAACCGGCAAACTCCCCAGCGACCAGCTACTTTCTTTCTGCTCCGTAGCCACTGTTTCCCGCAGCCGGCGGCTTTCCTGCCGCGAAAATGAGAGCAGGGTATCCTGACTGACAGATACCTGCCGGCAGTCCGCTACAGCACGCCTTATTTGCCCTACATACTGCCTGCCATTGCTGTCGGGTGCAGAAAGCGACACCTCCTCCCACCGGAGCGTCGTTTGCATATCAGACTTCCATAAATGCTCCGCCCGCAAACGATCATATCGCTCTGCAACCAACGAATCCTTTTCCCCGAACGTCCGGTCGACAGCCACCCGCCTCCCCGTCCTACAGCCACTGCCTGCCAACATAATGCATAAACACAACATCATCCCCTTATCCCTCTTTCTCATCCCTTCTGATCTTATATTTATAACTATAATCCACCCCGAACAACGCCCCTGAAAACGTCGACACCTCACCGAATCCCACCAACACCGAGTTATGTATCTCCCCTGCCGGACTGCACCAAAACCCCATAAACAACAATACGACACCTGCCAGCGACAACAAAACCGCCACCCATAACTGGCAACCAAGCGACCAACCCCTTCTTTTACAATATCCCATACTCCTCCTCCGCATCAAAACAAGGACACTCTTTCAACCATTCATCCCGCGTGATCTTCCCATCGCCATTCCGGTCGGGCGACAAATCACGGTGCCCGCAGATCCGGCATCCCGGATACTGCACTAGCAGTAGCAACAACAATCCCCTGATAGACAATTTTTGCCTCTCCGTACGCGTATCTTTCGGATGCCCGTCGGCATCCAGCCCACCTTCGTAACAAATCCCCAGGCTGAACGCATTATACCCTTTCGCATGTGCCGGAATCTGCTCCGGCGGACGCATCGGTACGACCTCACCCGAACGGCGGATATAATAATTATAACCGGCCGAAAAGAAACCACGCGCCTTGTGGTCACGTTCCAGCTGCTCCGGCGTATACTCCATCGTCTCACGGGTAGCCGAACAATGCAAAACAATCAGATTAATTTTTCTCATGATCCAATTCCATTTATTGTTAATATGAAGGCAAATGTACAGGAAGGTAAAAGGACGGAATCGGTTTAAATGGGAATAGCAAGGAATAAGAGGGAATAAACGGAAAAAGGCAGCTTATTGGGCTACCTTAATGTTCGCTATTTATAATGTCCATATGCAGATAATATAAGCACCACTACCATATCGTCTTTAATACGATAAACAAGCCGGTGCTCATCGTTTATTCTTCGCGACCAAGTTTCTTCTTTGTAATGTTTCAATATTTCAACCTGCCCGGTACCGGTAGAAGGATGTTGTCTCAATTCCACAAGGAGCTTCTCAAGCTTCTTTAATAATGGCTTATTACCACTCTTCTTATGCTTCTGAATATCATCTAGTGCTTCTTGAGTAAACACCAATTCATATTCAATCATAAACCTAGCAAGTTTTTAAGATCCTCGTTAGATGATACTCTCAGCACCTTGCCTTCTTTAGCCTGTTGGATGGAACGGTCTATCTTTTCGTAGAACTCTTCCTCTGTCATACAAACATCGCTACTCGTCACAGGAACGAGCTTGTAAGAACGGTCCTTTCCTCTTTGAACAATTACCTGTTCTCCATTATCAACCGAATCGAAATACTTCTTCTGGTTGTCTCTGAATTCTCTACTGCTTACTACTAACATGGCTGTATAGGTTTTATTTGAAGCAAAGATAGTGATAATTATTATTGCGTACAAATTTGGTACACGTTATAATAAAATATTTTACCGGGAACCGGAGTATTCAGGCAAAGAGACAAGGATTGAACCCGAACACGTTCACCGTCCCGCTTCGTTTATTTATTATCAAATATTCCAGGTCTCAGGATCGCCCAGATGATCCACCAGGATCTCCACCTGGCGCGGCGTAAACATACGCTGCCCCTTGCGGTAACCTGCTTTCTTCAGATCCTCCAGCAACTCTTCATCCCGTCTGATCCACAACGACAACTGTGCAGAAGCCGATTTCAGTAAAATACCCGGGAAATACAACCGGGCCAGTTCCGTATGCCCCCATACCTTGCTCTTATCCATGATTGTTTTATTTTTGTTGTTTTTCTTTCAGTTGCAAATATTCCTCGTAAGTGATACCGCCGGACGACACATTCTCCGGTTTCTCCTCCTTCTTTCGTGCCGCCTTATAACGGTTTGTCTCCGTCAGGCGTTCGCCCATAAACTGCATCAGCGCACTGGTGACAGTCAACGCATCCACCATCCCGTAAAAACGGCCGTAACGTCCGCATTTCAGCCGATGGAAAAACAACAGCAATTCCGTCACCTTCAAATAAGGATATTCCGCCAACACCAGACGCGACAACTCGCGCTGGCGGTTGACCGGCATTTTCTCTTTCACCCCGACAAACAAGTTGATATCTTCCAGCAGAGCGCATATAAACACCATGACCACCAACTCGCCATACCCCAGGCAAACCGTTTCCAGCATGGGAGCCGTACCGAAATAAGCACGCTCGGTATAACGGGCGGCCATTACCTGCATATCCGGTTTAAACGTATTCAGGAATTTCTCCGCATTCCCGTAACGAGCCGTCATATCAGCAACTTCTTGTTGCTTCTTCAGCCATGCGGAGGAGTTCTTCCCGTCGGGCAGCTTCTCCGTTATCGTCTGAAAATCGAGTTTCATTTGATTTTCCATATTGTGTAGATTGATTTACATTTACATTTTGATTTCCATTTTCCGGGGTTTTCGTTACAGAAACCGGAGTTTCTGTTGCAATAACCGGAGTTTCTGCAACAATAACCCCTTCATTCGCCCAATTATCCGGTATTTCGAGATCCGGATCGATCTTTATTCCGAGTCTTTTACTGATCTCCCGGAAGCGTCTCTGTATCGCCAGCGAAGAAAGTACCTGCCGGTATTCCAGCAGTTCCCTGTCGAACAACTGAAGATCTATACAATAAAGGACCGCCTCACTGACCGTAGCCTCGTCCAACCCCAGGATAACAGAGATATCGAAACAGAAATCACTGTCGTAAGAGATATAATACCCCTTCTCCCGGTAAATTTCACAAAGGATCGCTAAATAAATACAGATGCCCTTACACCCGTACTTTCGGAGCAGGCGTTGTATTTTCCTGTCCGAATACAGGTCCGTATCCAGCGGAAAATAGCCCAGTCCTTTTTTTAATGGTCTAGCCATAATTTTAATTTTTAAAATGTTGATTACCTGAAGCACCAACGGTTAACAAATCCGGTGCGAAAGAAAGGAAGTGATTTACAATAAAAGTCTTTGGCGTGTACAAAAACAGTAAAAGTTGAACTCCAAACTCCCGTTTAAAATTCAACCCTTAGACTCTTTATGCGGTAAACATAGGAAAATATATTTTTAAAACCTATTTTTCCGGTAAAAATCGGAATAATATGCTTTTAGATGAAAAAAAAACATATCTTTGTATCGTAACAATTTAAATATGAACAACTATGAAAAATGATTCTGCTTTGGTCCGTTTCGATTGGGCCGTAAAGCGCCTTTTACGTAATAAATCAAACTTTGTTGTGTTGGAAGGCTTTTTGTCCACTTTACTTGGGCAAGAAATACGTATTGTCAAAATGCTGGAAAGCGAAAGCAACAAGGATAGTGTCGATGATAAATTCAACCGGGTAGATATGCTGGCAGAAGACAGCAAAGGGGAACTCATCATCATTGAGGTACAGAACAACCGTGAACTGGATTATTTCCATCGTATGTTATACGGAGCATCCAAAGCCATTACCGATTATATCAACGAAGGCCAGGAATATGGTGTTATTCGTAAAGTATATTCAATCAACATCGTTTATTTTGAATTAGGGCAAGGCAAAGACTATGTCTATCATGGTCGTACCAGCTTTAAAGGAATCCATTACAATGACATTCTTCAGTTGTCCGTACGCCAACGTGAACAGTTTGTACGACACGAAGCCGGAGATATTTTCCCTGAATATTACGTATTACGAGTAGACGGTTTTAACCAACAGGCGAAAACGCCTTTGGACGAATGGATTGCTTTCCTGAAAACCGGCGAGATCGATAAAAACAGTACGGTTCACGGTTTACAAGAAGCACGCGAACGATTGCGGATAGACCAGTTAGACGAGAAAGACAGACGACAATATTATGCAGATATGGAAGCTATACGTTATCAACGCAGTGTGATCAAAACCGGATGGATTGAAGGCCGGGCCGAAGGAATAGCGGAAGGGAAAGCGGAAGGAATAGTTGAAGGGAGAGCAGAAGGGAAAGCAGAGCAACAACGACTTATAGCTATAAACCTGAAGCAGAACGGAGTCGACCCTCTCATTATTGCACGATCTACCGGCTTGTCGATAGAAGAAATAGAACAGCTCTAAAGACCTGACACGGCATAAAACATATTCCCGGGGAGGCTCTTCTCGCCGGGATTTTTATAGTAATACATACAAAATCCCGAATTACCATTTTGATAGCGAATAGCGATTTTCAAAATCGCTTTGATACGTTAAAAAATATTACCCGGTAGGGTATTTTATTTTACCCGGTATATTAATCCGATTTACCCGGTTGGGTAGTGTCATTTTGATAGTTGGAGAAAACTATCTGATAACCGAAATCTCTCAGTGCTTTGATTTGAATACAAGGAAACGGTTTCAGACACTTCTTTAAACGGTATATTGCCGTAGATACATTTTCCCGATCCGACTGATCTGCCCCATTTTTAATAGGTCGTGCCAAAACATTGACACAAATATCTTCGTAAGACAATTTATAATCCTCCGCATTAACAAAAGCCAAAAACAATCTCAACGGATTATTTTTCAAGCAAATATCCACCCCCTTATCATTACGTAATATTCCTTCTTTTTCAGCAAAGAAGAAACCATATGGCAAAGCAATCCAAACCTTTTTTTGCTCCGATTTCAAAGGTATTATCTCATTTTGCAATGCGAATAATTCAGCCTGTTTTTGCTCAATCGACTCAGCTTGTTGTTTATTAACAAACTCTGTATTTTTAATCTTAACCTGTAACTCGGCCAATTCAGCCTGTTTTTGTTCGATTAACTCAGCTTGTTGTTTACTAATTAATTCAGTCTTTTGTTTTAGGGTTTGCAATTCAGTCAGTTTGATCTTTTGTTGTTCAATTAATTCGTAACTAGTCTGCCTTGATGTCTTTAATAATCTGATAATCTTTTCTATCTTCTTCTTTATATTCTCAAAATAAAATCCACAATAGCAAATCAATATAATGAAAAAAGAATAAGAAAGCACCCAAAACCACCCAATCTGCCCCAACACCGTCTGAACAGGAACATCCACATAAGCCTGAAGCGTTATGTTCCTTTCCTTATTTTCATCTATTCTGTAAACAATAGGTTTTAAAGAACTCGCTTTTTTATAAAACAGACTGTCAGTTGAAGAATTAATTACTCTCCCATTCCGTATACAGCGTATAGCTGTTTCTACTTCTATATGCTCTTTTTGTAGTATATCCCGAAAGAGGCTATGCAACAGATGCCGACTTGAATCGTACTTGGTAAGATAATCTTGAACACACCAAGAATGTTTCTCTTCTCCCGAGATATCATTCGGAGAATTTTGAGGATCATAATGTCTTTTTTGTTTTCCGATTTGTTGCTCTTTTTCTTCTTGTACCACTTCTGTAAACAACATAAAAAGCCCAGAATGCAGTTTTTCTTCTTGATTCAGATAAACACTCGCAAATCGGAATACCAATAAAATGATGATCCCAACACTAATCACTTCGCCTGTTCCTATTTTACATATTCGTCTTTTCATATCTATTTCTTAATATTTTTTCTAACAGAAATCTCACAATTACTAACAAATTCTCACAAGCATACTGTGTATCAATCTGTTTAAAAAAAGACTCAAGACAGGCTATTTTTTATTTAGCCATAATACACTATATTTGCGCTGCAAGCCATAAAGACCAACAGAAGTCTTTATGCAGGTAAAGATAATAAAAAACATAATTAAAATAATATCAACATGAAAAAAACTATTAAAACAGGACTTATCCTTTTATCATTATTCAGTGCATGGTATTTTGGGCACACTACATCGGATAAAAATCCAATGAACGAGTTAATGTTTAAAAACGTCGAAGCATTAGCTAATAATGAAAATGGTCAATCTGATAAAAACTATTCGTGTTTTGGTACAGGTGAAATAGACTGTTACGGTGACAAAGTCGATACAAAATACGAAGGATACAGTTTAGACTAACGTATGAAATCTCTCCCCTCCATATTATTAATAGGTATTAGTACCCTTGCCGCCTGTTCCGGAAATCAGCAACCCCCTTTCCCCCGGTACGCTGACTTTCCGGAAACAAAGGCGATCAAGGCACAGGTCGCAGACCTGGATACTGTCCTGCTCCGTTACCCATTCCGGGTAGCGGTCAGGGATAGTATTGCCGTGGTGATGGACCTGCATAATATGGATCATTTCCTCCATGCTTTTACCTATCCCGGATGGAAGCATCTCGCCTCCTTCGGCAAACGCGGGGAAGGACCGGAAGAAATGCTTTTTGCTGAAAATATCCAATTCAACTCCTTAGACTCTTTATGGGCGATCGACGCCAATAAGATGGAGATTACACGTTGGAAAATATCTCCTTCTACCCGCTCAGCGGAGCGCGTCGAAGAGATCAAGCTGGATAAGGAATTAGTACGTTCACTGGACTTTCATACGATGGAATCGGGGTTTTTCATTCCGGATTACATGGGAGAGTTCCGGTATTGGGAAGTTGGCAACAACGGCAAACCTCTTAAAAGCATCGGAGAAATACCCTCCGAAACAATCGACGAAAACACCGTCCGCCCGGCACTTGCCCAGGCATGGCGAAGTTTTATGGATTACAATCCCGACAACGGTATCCTGGCAATGGCTACCCAACTAGGAGAAGTCTTTGAAATCTTCAATCTCAAAGAGAACACCCATAAAGTGTTCTACGGTCCCGAAGGCGAACCACAATACAAACCCGCCAACGACGGCACAGGCGTTCCCACCGGGATTATGGGATTCAGTGACATTAAGGTGACAAGCAAATACATCTACGCTGTTTTTCAAGGCATTAAGTTCAACGACAAAATTGCTGCTATCAAGCAAGGAAAAGAACCTGAAAATGGAGCAAAGTATATCTATGTATTTGATCTCGATGGAAACCCGATACGCAGATATGAACTCGACCACCGTATCAACAGTATGGATATTAACGAAGAAACAAATACGATTGTCGCCACGGCAGCCAAAAGCGATGACCCGATCATAGAATTTAAGATTTAGCAAACGATATGAAAACCTGGAATCTAACCATATTAACACTAGTATTACTACTCTTCTCCTGCCACAACGAACAGAAAGAGAAGGAAAATAAGATTGCGCATCTGGTCACCGAATGGCAAGGGAAACAAATACAGTTTCCTGAAAACCTGACCTTCACACGCTATCTGACAGATACTACGGATTTTCGGATTCCGCAATCCGAATACAAAGTATTAATATATGTTGATTCCATGGGTTGCACCAGTTGCAAACTGCAACTTCATAAATGGAAGGAACTGATCGAATACACTGATTCAGTAACACAAGGAAAAGTTCCTTTCCTCTTCTTCATGCATCCTAAAGATGCCAAAGAAATACGTTACCTCCTAAGACGAGACGCATTCGATCGTCCTATCTGTATTGATATAGACGATCGACTAAACAAACTGAACAAGTTCCCGGCAGACATAACTTTCCAGACATTCCTGTTGGATAAGGACAATAAAGTCACTGTATTAGGAAATCCGGTACATAACACGGCTGTGAAAGAACTGTATCTGAAACAGATCACAGGCAAAGACAGCCCGAACAAAAACATACCGAAAACAACAGCCGAAGCAACAAAGACAGAAATCGACTTCGGTACTTTCGACAAATCGGAAGTAAAGGAGACGACCATAGAAATAAAAAACACCGGGGACAATCCCCTTGTGATAGTGGACGTAAGTACCACCTGTGGCTGCACAGCAGCCACCTATGACAAACGACCTGCAAAACCCGGAGAAACCCTTCGGGTAGGAATTAAGATGACACCGAAAGACACAGGTTTCTTCGATGAAGTCGTTACGATCAAGTACAATAGTATTAACAATCAACCTGTCAAAGTAAAGATAAAGGGGAATGTTCGGTGATCGAACGAATGGGAGTTTGCTGCACGACAGCAAATAGTACAAGCAAACTCCCGGAGACCCCGAAAAGGAGGTGTATCAAGGTTATATAACCGACAAAATAGAATGATACAGGTGTCATTCGACTATCTAATCCGAAGAATAGTAGGCAAAGATAGAAAATAGCCTGATTAAATAATGATTTTAATAAATAATTAAACATATACGGATATGAAAAAGTTATTCGGCATCATGGCTCTAGCTGCGATAGCAGCTGCAGCAGGTTGGAATTTCAGCCAAAGTCAGAACGAAGTGGAACTGTCAGACTTAGCACTGGCTAATGTGGAAGCACTAGCACGTAATGAAACACTTTCAGGTTCGCATTATATCATAGTTGTATATCCAGGTCCTAATGCAGAAGCACAAAGAAGATGTGACGACGGTGGTCAAAGTTTCTGCTTCTAAACTATAAATTTATCTCGTATAAGTTTTGTATTAAACTTATACGAGATTATAAAATATTCTATCCATCCACCACTTTTACTTTTATTATAATGAAATACTTAATACTCTCATTATTAGTCATATTTTCTTTTTCATGTTCAAAGAAAGAACAAATAGATAATGTAAAGATTATTTCCTTTGATGATGAAACGAACATTGACATCAAAGATAAAATTACATGTAAATTCATTCCTCTTGAAACCACAGACAGTTGTCTATTTGGTGATATCTTTGCAATTAATATTGTTAACGACAAAATATACACCATCAATAGGAAAGGGAATTATCTATTAGTTTTTGATATATCCGGAAAATTCATTACACAAATTGGAAGAAGAGGAAATGGACCAGGTGAATATATGTCATTAAATAATTTGCATATTGACAAAGAGAAACAAACAATCACCCTGGCAGACTCATATCAAGATAAATTATACCATTACAATTTGAATAATTACAAATACGAAAAGGGGCAAACAACATTCTATTTTTCTGATTGTTGTTGGTTACCTGACGGAAATATTGCCTGGGCATTCCATGGAGGATACAATACAGGAAAAAGAGATCCACATTACATAAAAATAACGGATTCTCAACTAAATACTATAAAACTTTTATACCCTACAAATTTCACACCGGAATCTCCAATGGTTCCTGGAAGACTCTTCTATACGTTCAATCAAAAATGTTATCTCAATATCCCTTATATACCAACAATATATGAAGTAACATCTGAAAAATTAATACCGACATACCAAATAGAACTCGGAAGACAAAAATTTGCATCACCGGAATGGTTAAAAGAAAATGCTGAAAAGAACCTTTATGGCACAATATCCCAAACTAATTACATTTCTGGTCAACAAATTCAAGAAACAGACGACTATATTTGTATTGAATATTACGCCAAAGGTTTGAATTCGCACATCGGATTTTATAACAAGAAGACCGGCGAATCTTTTAAATACAAAAAATCAGATTTTATAAAACAGACAGGATTAACCGGTTTTTTTCAACTCAAAGGAACATATGAGAATTATTTCATATTTACAATGCTACCTGATGCTTTAAAAAACAGTTATACTACTATTCCTGAATTAAAACCTATCATTGAAAACATAAAAGAAGATGACAACCCGATTCTTTGTTTAATAAAATTCAAATAAAAGCAACAAACATGAAAAGTTTATTAATATTTTGCTTATTTCTATTTATAGTATGCTCCTGTCAAAAAGGAACCATCATTAAAGATTATACTATATCAACTAAATCAGATACACTGTCAGATAGCAAAATTTTATTCTCAACAGATGACAACTGTTATTTGTATGATTTAAAAATAACGGATAGCTTTTACTTATTCCTCGATGAGAAAAGTGATACCACATTCAAAGTATACAAGCAAAATAATATATCACAAACTTATAGCAACATATCAAAATATTCCCCAAAAGATATTTTTTCTAGACCTTTATTTACAAAGGAAATACATATAGAATCGGATGATACAGATGTGACTTATGTAGTTGATAACAATTCGTATTATAAGAATATAATATTACACACAAAAAATAACAATATAGAAATAAACACATTGAAATTTTTAAAACTAAACAATACCTTCAGTCGGGATTTCAATATCACAACTAAAGAAACATACGCTGTTCCACTAAATAGAAACACTAAAAATCCATTTTACTTCTTCAATCCTGATTCCGGTTATTATTGGGTAGATCCATCTCCCTCTATAGAAAAAGTGATGTCTAAAGATGTTTTATCGTATACAAATACTATTTGCCTGAACGAAAATCAAAACACAATTGTTTCTGCTTATCGCTTTACCAATTATGTATCTTTTTACGGATTAGACGGAACATTAAAGACGACTGTTAAATTTGGAGAAACATCTGTCATCCCCATAGTCAATCCTGACCGGGATGAAATAGATGTCAGAAATACTCCTAAATGCTTTACCTATATTTGCGGAACACCACAATACGTTTACTGCTTATATGATGGTTCTTCTGATTTCACAGCTCCCTCAAAAATAGTTATTTTCCAATGGAATGGAAAACATATAGCCACTTGCCAGGCAGACCGTAATCTACAAGCAATAGCTGTAGATAAAAATGATAAGTATATTCTAGCCATAGCATCCAACAAAGATGGACAAGATATTATTAAATATGACTTAGAATAATGTATAAATAAACAAACACATATGCACAATCTGAGAAATAAAGTAAATAGGGGATTGTTGATGAAAAATCTTTTTACAAAAGGTATAAACATCTTATTAGTTGTTTTTCTAATAGCTTGTACTACGCAGCATGATAAAAAAATGGAACAAGCTCTCGAGAATGCCCAAGAAAACCGGCAAGAACTTGAAAAAGTATTTAGCCATTATGAAAAGGATTCAACAAAACTCGCTGCTGCTCGTTTCCTGATTGAGAATATGTCCTATCATTTCACACAGGAACAATATTATACTTCTTCCGAAAAAGAACGATATCGACCGGACGTTGTAAATTTCGACGGATTTCAATCCGTAAAAAGTCACTGTGACTCATTAACAAGAAGAGGATACAAAATCAAAACACATAACAAATACGATATATCGACACTTGACAGTCACTTTCTTATTGATAACATAGAACTGGCTTTTACTGTCTGGCAAAAGCCATGGGCAAAAAATGTTTCATTCAATGATTTCTGCAAATACATCCTCCCCTACCGCGCACAATGTGAAGAGGTTTCTCATTTGAGAAGAGAAATTATGGAACGTTTCGTTCCCATACTGGATTCAGCGAAAGTAAAAACTCCCTTAGAGGCATGCTTCGTACTTAATGAGCATCTGAAAGGCATTATGAAATATGGACAGACTGGTCTTCCACTCTATCCGACCATTGACGAAACCTACCGTTCCGGAATCAGCCAATGCGAAGGATTATGCAATCTGGGTACTTTTATAATGAGAGCTTGCGGCATTCCGGTTACAGTAGAACAAACGACCTGGACTAAAATGGACTTGGGCCATAGCTGGTGCGTAGTTTTAGACAATGGAAAATTCTACAGCTTCGGACCGGGAGAAGATCAACCCGACACACATGCTCGCTCTTTCTCAGAAGTCAGACATAGACGACCGGCTAAAGTATATCGTTCACGTTTTAATCCTGACTTTTCTATAATGGATAAAAAAGACGACGGATATGTTACGACTCTAAAAAGTCCTCTAATCTATGATGTTACTAATGAATATCTGGATAAAACGACATTGATAAAGGTTTCTGTCGACAAAAATAACAGAAAAAAAGGAAAATCAAATCAAGTCTATTTATGTACTTATAACTATTATGAATGGTGCCCGATAGCGATCGGACATAGAAAAGATACCGTTTGTTATTTCGAAAACGTTGTTGGAGATAATATATTTATGGTTGCCGATTCACCGGATGGGAATAAATTACGAAATATTACTGCTCCTTTTTATACGGATAAAGATGGAAATATTCGTAAATTTATCCCTCAAAAAGAGCATAAACAAACATTCACTTTGAATAAGCGTAAGAAAAAACTGGATCAGGAACATACACTACACTTTTGGGATACAGAGAAAGAACGTTTTATCCCGTTAGAATATGCAAGTTCAACTGATACAACACAAACATACGATCAAATACCCGCTAGTGCATTATTATGGTTCACTATTCCGGAAAGGATCGTTAACCAACGGATATTTTTTATTGAAAACGACAGTATAAAAAGCTATTAATTCGATGAAAGAGAATAGAAAAATACACAACCTGATCAACAAAGCCATCAATATTGTCTTCTGGCTATGTATGACAGTTACTCTATGGTTTGTTGTACAGGTATTCATCTTTGCCTCTTTCAAAATCCCCAGCGATTCGATGGAACCGGGATTAATTACAGGAGACAATATACTTGTCTGGAAACCGACCGTTGGACCTCGCATATTCAACCTGTTTGCCTCCATGAGAAACGAACAAACAGAGATTTATCGCATTCCAGGTTTCAATAAGATAAAACGCAATGATATTCTGGTTTTCAATTTTCCGCATCCAAACAGTTGGGATAAAATTGAAATGCATATACTCAAATATTACATCAAACGGTGTGTCGGAATACCGGGAGATACCTTATCCATCCGAAACGGATTCTTTCATGTGGAAGGTCTACAAACGCCTCTCGGCAATATGGATTCACAAAAAGGAATAGCTGCGACTGAGAAATTTCAAGACGGCATATTCCAGAGTTTCCCATTCGACAGCATCATCGGTTGGAACATCAAGGATTTCGGACCGCTCTATATACCAGCAAAAGGTGATTCCGTTACTTTAGATCGTACAAACTTCCGGTTATATAAAAAACTGATCGAATGGGAACAACAGGAAAGCCTTCAATACAAAGATTCTATGACTTTTCTTAACGGAAAGCCGATCTACGGATATCGTTTCCAAGAAAACTATTATTTCATGGCAGGCGACAAAGGCATGAACTCACAGGATTCACGCTATTGGGGATTACTACCTGAAGAATATATCGTCGGGAAAGCATGGATTATATGGAAATCGGTAGACCCATATACGGATAAATTCAGATGGGACAGATTTTTGAAAATTATTCACTAATAGAATTGATTATTAAGTAATCCCTTCATCTATGTATCAAAATTACAGTAATATGAAATTAAATCTGTTTGCCACAATTGTACTTGGGTTGTATCTGTTTCTTTTATCGGGATGCAGCAACACCAACAATAGACAATTGGAATTAGCCTTACAAACCGCAGGAAATAACCGGCAGCAACTTGAAAAAGTTATACAACATTATCAAGGAGATAAACAGAAAGAAGATGCTGCAAGGTTTCTGATACGGAATATGTTGGGAAAATACTATCAGGAAGGAGATCGAATTGATAAATTCCACCAGTTTATCGACTCTGCATACCAGATAAAACAAGAAGAATACGACCAGCAGACTATAAATGACACTTATAGGACAAACAACGAACACCAACAAAACGACGCTAAACGACAAGCAGACTTGCAACAACTAAATGCAAATTTCCTGATTACACAGATAGATGCAGCTTTTCAAGTATGGCAAAAACCCTGGAACAAACATCTTTCTTTTGATGAGTTTTGCGAATGGATACTCCCCTACCGGATTGGAAACGAATTGCCGGAGATATGGAGGGAAGAATACTATAATGCCTTTTCCGGATTATTAACGGACAGCATATTGACTGCCCGTGATGCCTGTATTGCCATCAACAATGAACTGATTAAATTACCGATCCATGTCTTTAACGATTTCCCAAAACCGGCGGACATAAAACCCAGTAGCCTTATCCATATAAAATTCGGTTTATGCGGGGACTATACCAACCTGGCAATATATGCCATGCGATCTGTAGGGATACCTGTTACAACAGGAAGTATTCCGCATTGGGGACATAGCAATAATAGCCACGCGTTCAATCTTCTAAATGGCGAAGACGGAAACTATTATGATTTTGCTGGAGGTGAGCACCATCCAGGGGATCATCTCAAACGTTTTGATGGCATACCGAAAGTCTATCAGAAAACATTTTCCGTACAACAGACTTCTTTAGTGATGACAAATACATCTAAAGAAGAAATTCCTGCATTCTTCAAAAATCCTTTCATGAAAGATATTACGGACCATTTTCCTGTTATTCATCCGCAGACCGTATCCATTCCATTGAATAGAACCTGCCACAATAAATATGCCTATCTATGCGTATTTGATCCGCAAGGGTGGTTCCCGGTAGATTGGGGAAAGATATCCGATAAGAAAGTGACATTCAACCATATCGGTCCTGATATTATCTATCAGGTCAACAGTTATGAGGATAACTCTTTGCAACCGTTAAGTTCTCCCTTTGTCGTCGATTCCACCGGAAAGGTTACTATTTTCGAATGCCGGAGAAAAAAAGAAGACCTGTACCTCGAACGCAAATACCGCGAACCCAAACATCTCGAAGCCATACCTCCGGCATTCGTTGGTGGCAGATTCCAGGGATCGGATTATGCGGATTTCCGGATAGCGGAAGATTTATATACGTTCACAGAAGCTCCAAGTTTCAAGTATACCACTATCGAGGTGAATCCTAAAAAGAGTTACAAATATTACAGATACCAGTCTTCTCCCAATCTACGGGGAAATATGGCTGAACTGGAATTTTACGATACAAATAGTCAGCAAATACTAAAAGGGGAAATTATCGGAACAGACAACACCAGCATCTACAACCCGCATGCGACCAAATATAATGTATTCGACGGAGACCCTCTCACCTTCTTCCACACACGCGACAGCATGAGTTGGGCAGGTCTGGCATTACCCAAGCCGGCACATATTAACAAAATACGCTATATCATCCGGAATGATGACAACGGAATACGAAAAGGTAATCTCTATGAACTTTTCTATATAGATGAATCGGGTACATGGGCCTCTGCCGGAAAACAAACGGCAGAGCAGGATGAATTATTAATATATAAACAGATCCCCCAAGGTACTTTATACTGGCTACGCAATTATACCAGAGGAAAAGAAGAACGGATATTTACGTATGAGAAGGGGAAACAGGTTTGGTGGTAAAAATAAGTCATAATTATTCAACACAATATTTTCAAAGCTTACAAAGAACGAATATCTTTACGGACAGACTGAAAAAACACTGGCAAATGAAATACTTTATACTCTCATTATCAATATTCTTATTATACTCATGTTCTAAACAGGAACAAGTAACTGATACTAAAAAAATTATTTTTAATGAAGAAGCTAATCCGGACTTTTTCAATACTCTCACATGCAAGTTCATTCCATTGGAAACAAATGACAGTTGTTTATTTAATGATATCAAAGAAATCCAAATTGTTGATAACAAAATATATATTATTGACAATAAAAGAAGTAAGTTACTTGTTTTTGATATTTCCGGTAAATTCATTACCCAAATCGGTAATTTAGGTAATGGACCTGGAGAATATCTAACACCTTCAAACTTCAATATTGACAAAGAAAAACAAACTATCACAATTGCAGATGTAGGTCAAAGTAAACTCTTATATTACGATTTAAATAATTATCAATACATAAATAGTCAAAAGGCATTCTATTTTTCTAATTGCAGCTGGTTACCAGATGGAAATATAGCTTGGGCAAAAGAAAATTGTTATGATTCAGGTAAAAGAGATCCACATTATGTGAAAATAACAGATTCTAATTTAAACACTGTCAATTTATTATATCCTACGGATTTTAAACCTGAGTACTTAATGGTTGCCGGATCATTCTTTTATACATTTAACCAAAACTGCTATCTTAATTTACCTTTCATTCCAACAATATATAAAGTAACTTCTCAAAAAATAACACCAGTTTATGAATTAGATTTTGGCAAACAAAAATTCGCATCAATGGAATGGTTAAAAAGGGAGGCTGAAAAAAATTATTATGGAACAATATCCAAAACAGAATATATATCTACACAAACAGTAAAAGAAACAGATGACTATATTTGTGTCGTATATTATGCACAAGGTCTAAATGCATATATCGGTTTTTACAATAAGAAAAATGGGGAATCTATTAAACTAAAAGGATCTGATTTCGCAAAACACACTAATTTATATGGACTTAGCCAAGTCAAAGACACATATAATAATTATTTCTTATTCTCCATGTTAGCTTGTACACTAAAAACATATAAAAGTTCTCTACCGGAATTACAACCTATTATCAAAGATATAAAAGAAGATGACAATCCAGTCATTTGTCTATTAAAGTTCAATTAGAATTATACAATTAAATAAAAATTGCATATGAAATATATATTATTATTTCCACTTCTATTTATGGCTTTTTCATGCCATAAAGGAACAAAGATCAAAAATTATAACATATCTACAAAAGTAGACAAACAACTGGCTGGTGAAATTCTACTCTCAAAAGATGATCACTGCTATTTTTATGATTTAAAAATAACAGACAATTTCTATTTATTTCTTGATCAAAAATCTGATACAATACTTAGAGTATATAAACAAGATAATCTATTTACCCTTCATAATAGCTCATGCAGAAGTTCGGGAAAAGATAAACTATGGAAGCCTTTGTTTACAAAAGAAATACAGACTAATTCTAATGATAAAGATATTACCTTTTTGGTCGATGAAAATCAGTATTATAAAGACATAACCCTAAACAATCAAAATAGTGATATAAAAATAAACACATCTAAACTATTAAATCTTAGAAATGTATCAGGTCGTGATTTTAACATCACAACCAAAGAGGTATACGCTATTCCTGTAAATAGAGACAGTAAAAGTCCATTCTTTTTTTTCAATCCTGACTCCGGATTTTATTGGGTAGATCCATCTCCCTCTGTTGAGAAAGTGATGCCTAAGGATGTTTTATCATATATTAATACGATTTGCTTGAACGAAAGTCAAAATGCTGTCGTTTCTGCTTGCAGATTTACAAACTTTGTATCTTTCTACGAATTGAATGGAACATTAAAGACAACTGTCAAATTTGGAAACACACCTATCGTACCTGTTATTTCTCCCAATCAAATTGGCATAGATATTAGAAATACAACCAAATGTTTCACTTATATATGCGGAACACCACAATATGTATACTGTTTATATGATGGTTCGTCTGATTTCACCACTCCCTCAAAAATAGTAGTTTTCCAATGGAATGGAAAACATATAGCTACATGGCAAACTGATCGCATCCTGCAAACAATAGCTGTAGACAAAGAAGACAAATTCGTTCTGGCTATTGCATCCAACGATAATGGCCAGGATATTATTAAATATGACTTGAAATAAAATACAAATAGTACTATGCGAAACGAATTCTTTCATGTGGAAAGCGTACAAACGCCTCTCGGCGACATGGATTCGCAAAAAGAGATAGCAGCAACTAAGAAATTTCCGATTATCCGGAAATCAGTTGATCCGTATACAGATAAATTCCGGTGGGGTCGTTTTTTAAAAGTCATTCATTAAATCTAAAACAATGAAAAAAGTATTTATAACAGGAATAAACATACTATTAGCCGTTTTTCTTATGGCTTGCGCTTCATCGGATAGCAAACGTCTGGAGCAGGCACTCTTGTTTGCCGGAGATAACCGGGGCGAACTGGAAAAGGTATTAAGCCATTATGAGAATAATCCGGAAAAACTGGAAGCCGCCCGTTTCCTGATTCGTAATATGCCCCGATGGTACGGATATGAAGGATGGCAACTGGATTCTATCAAACCGGTATTGATACAAAAAGATAAAGGAGAAGCCGTTCCTAAAGAGGTGATAACAAAATGGCAACGGGTTTCTTTCTATTCACTGCCGAAAGTATATGACGCCAAAGTGATCACGGCTGATTACCTGATCGAGAATATCGACCTGGCCTTCGATGTGTGGAAAAGGTATCCGTGGAACCGGAATCTGGGATTCGATGATTTTTGCGAACTGATCCTTCCTTACCGGATCGGAGACGAGCCGTTGTCATCCTGGCGGAAGCTGTACCATGATTATTATACGGCCATACTCGACTCGGCTTATCAGGGGAATGATGTGATTGAGGCTTGCAAAGCCGTCGATAAAGATCTGAAAAGAGTTTATTACCGTTGGAACACGGATTTTAACATACCTCATCAAAGTGCGGACTTCCTGTTCTATCATCGCGTCGGTTTCTGTAGGGAGGCTTGCGATGTCACACTTTATGCCATGCGTGCCTGCGGTATTCCTGTCGCCAGTGAATATTTTGTTTATTCCCCTGAATACCAGCATCCTCACTTCTGGACAGTGCTACGCGATACGACCGGAAAGTTCATCCAGTTCGGTTTCAATGAGTTTGAAGCATCCCGCATAAATCCGGGTACCGATGGCAGAAAAAAGGGGAAAGTCTACCGCTACTGCTTCGGAGCACAGGATGAACCGTTTTCCGGAATTACAAAAGACAATAAAGTGCCGGCTTTATTCAGGGATCGTTTTATCAAAGATGTGACAGCCAATTATTTCGGTGAGAATGAAGTATCCGTCTCCGTGCAGTCTGCATACGATGATTATATCTATCTGGGCGTTTTCAGTCCGGGCGGATGGATTCCGGTCGATATCGCACACAACAACAAGGGGAATGTGACTTTCCGGAATCTGGAACCGGATGTTATTTACCAGCCTTTGATCTCGGACAGGCAAAACCACCGGGCAGCAGGTTTTCCGTTTATTTATAAGGATGAAACAGTTCATTTGCTAAAGCCGGATACGACCTCCATGAAAAAAGTTATACTGAAAAGAAAAATGTCGCTTATGCCAACTATTGCTGAATTTCTTTATCGGGCCATTATCGGATCAAAAATAGAAGTGAGTGCAGATCTTTCTTTTACCCGACCGGATCTGGTATATCAGTTCAATGATACATTGGATTACAATTATTATGAACTGACTCCACCGGATATTAACAAGAAATACAGATACATAAAATATATCGCTCCATCAGGAAAACGAATGGAACTCAGTGAGCTTTCTGTTTTCAAGGATTCCTTATGCAAAGAACAGATTCCATTAAAACGAATGAACGATATAGAACCTGTACGGGCATTGGATCATATAACAGACAGAGACATACTCAGCTATTTTCAGGCAAGAGATACTTCTTGTTTTATCACATATGATCTGGGAAAAATGACAACTATTGGAAAAGTCGTTTTCTCACCACGAAACGATGACAATTATGTCTGGCCGGGAAATGAATACGAGCTCTTCTATCAGGACGGAGTAAACGGGTGGAAATCGCTCGGGGTTCAAACGGCTACCGGCTGGGAACTGGAATACCGTGTTCCGGACAATGCGTTGTTATGGCTACGCAACCGGACCAAAGGACGGGAGGAACAGGTATTTATTTACAAAGAGGGGAAACAGTATTTTACGGTTGATTTATGAAATACAGACAATATATAAGTTACTCACTGCTCGCTATCAGCGGAATCTTTCTGCTGTGTACCGTTTTTGCTACAAACACAGGATTGGCTAACGGGCTGGTCACAGGGAAAGTTCTTTGGTTTCATCTGGCGATGTTGCTACTGGCTGCATGCAGTCTGGTGGCGGCTGTTCTGACGAAACCGGCAAAACCGTTTGTCTTTTCGGTCGCAGACGGATTGGTGCTGATTTTGGCGGCTATTGTTGCACTTACTTATAACCGGCAGCTGGATCCCGAACCGGAGAAAATGCTGTTTGGCGGGCAATTAGTCGTATTGTGGTTTCTTATCAAACTTTACTCGGAACCAGGATTCTTTCAAAAAGACAAGTTCTTCAAAGCGGCAAATGCCGTATTGAAAAAGGAACCAAAAGTAAAGAGCACGGCTATCCGGGAAATGCGGGAAGAGGTCAAGATATTAATTCAAAACAGAAAATAAGTTTTATTCGGCATAATATTTTCAATAGGTAAGAAGTTTTCTATATCTTTACAAGCAAGGTGATTAAGCAAAAATACCTGAATTAAAATCTATCAGTGAAAATATAAATGAAGAATACAATCCGGTTATATGTTTGATGAAATTAAAGTAATATGAAAAGCATTTATACAATCTTAGTTATGCTTCTGACAATAATGGCAGGATGCGGTGGTAACAAAAAATCTGACTGTCAAAAGGAAGACTCTGATACTATTGCTATACCGGATACTTTTATTACGATTGACGTTAGTAAAAAATATCCTCTAAAAGAGTTAATTCTTCAGGATATTATGGATGTGGAATATATTGCATTAGAATCCACGGACGAATTTCTTTGTCAAGGCATCGTACAAGCCATAGGTAAAGAAATCATATTTGTGAAAAATGTCATCAACGATGGCGATATCTTTATCTTCGACCGAAATGGCAAAGGTTTGAGAAAGTTTAACCGGAAAGGGCAAGGTTCTGAGGAATATATATTCAACCTAAGTGCCTTCGTAGATGATAACAGCGGTGAAATATACATTGATGAAATAATAAGAAACGTTCTGGTATATGATTTTCAGGGAAATTTTTTAAAAAGTATCCCCAGAGGCGATAACAAATGGATTAATGCTACGAATTACAACCAGGATTATTTGATTGCCAGGGAATCACCTTCCATCCAGATACAAAATAAAACGGATTACCAACGTTTTGTTATCATTTCCAAACAAGACGGGAACATTGCTAAAGATTTTCGAATCTATTTTAAGAAGAAAGTTGAATGGGGAATAACCAACCGCGCAGAAAATACAGGGGGTGCCCCTCGTCTTTATCCTATCGTTCCTTACAATGATAGTTGGTTGCTAACGGAACCCTCGTCCGATACAATATTCAAACTCTCACCGGATTACAGTCTGACTCCTTTCATAGCCAGAACACCATCTATACAATCGATGAAACCAGCCGTATTCCTTTTACCATGTATATTTACCGATCGCTACTATTTTATGGAAACAGTAACGATGGATGCCGACATTTTAAGAAATGAGAAATTCCCAAAGACACATTTAATGTATGACAGAATAGATAATACATTATTCGAATATACTGTATTCAATGATGATTTTTCTGAAAAAGTCCCCGTGAACTTAACTATGCAGGAAACTACAAATAGTGAAATCGCCTTTTGTCAAAAATTAGAACCTCACGAACTTATTGAGGCTTACGAAAAAGGGCAATTAAAAGGGAAGTTGAAAGAAATTGCTGCGGAGTTGGAAGAAGATTCAAATCCTGTAATTATGCTGGTAAAATATAAAAAATAACTTCTATACCCTCTTATTCCCTTTTAAACCTATCTATCTCCATCTAAACCGTTTTTGTGTTTCGGCTGGAAGTTACTTTTGTAATGTTTTCGAAAACAGATGAAGTAATTTCTATTAACACTTAAAAAATTAAAATTATGTCAGTAAAGTATCGTTTAGTCGAACGTAACAACATGGGGAAAGACAAAGAAGAAACCCCGAAAAAGTTATATGCACAACCGGTTTATTCGGATTTGGTAGGATTTGAAGAATTATTGGGTGAGATCAGTGAAGCCGGTATTCCTTCCAACCAGGTAAAAGGGGTTATGGACCGTATGAACTACCTGATCAAAAAACATTTGGCAGCCGGACGACGGGTACAGTTCGGTGAATTCGGAAACTTCCGTTACGGGGTTGGTTCTACCGGAGCTGCTGAAAAAGAGGAATTTCAAACCAATATGATAAAAATCCCACGAATCATTTTCAGTCCGGGAGCGACCTTGCGTAAAGCCCGTAAGGATGCTAATTTCGAGAGAAAGGAAGAGATTGTTACCAAAAATGACGGCGGTGGCAACGGTGGCGGCGACAGACCGGAAATTGAATAGACGATCTGATTTCAAGTTGCTGTAATGTAAAAAGGGAGTGCTTCTACGTTTTGAGGCACTCCCTTCTTTTATCCCTTCCATATATATTATAAATTCCTCTGTCAAAATAAGAATCATTTCCTTTGGCTTTGTCCTGATATTTACATACATTTGTTGGCAGTAACCTTGTTAGAATGAAGACTTTAGACAAAATCACATATTTATGAGACTACACTTATTCTATTTCGTTCTATGCTTTATCCTTTTGTCCTGCCAGTCTGATAAATATCACTGGAAAAACCAGGATGACAGAATGGTTCTCATGTCCGGAAAAACGGTTGTCGGAGAGTTGAACCCTTCCGTAACAAAAGGAATGAATCGTACAGATCAGATTGAAATGCTCGATTCCTGTACGTTTAAGATCACCTGCCAATACACAGCATTGGAAGACATGGAAACGGCCAGGATCAACCTGGATTTCGTACACAAATCCGCCTCCGATTACTGGATGATACCTTCCGTCTCTTACAACGGAAACAACTGGGGACGGGGAAAAGAACCCAAAGGTGCACAGCAAAACGGGAAATGGCGAACTTATTCCTACCGCAGCACACCCATTCCCGGAGCAACCTACTCGGAAGGAACACGGTTTGCCGTTGCCATGTGGAGCGACGTCCCCCAGAATGAAAAAGAGAGTATCTCCTGTTCCCTGATGCCGGACAGGGAGACCACTACCCACCGGCTTATCTGGCCGGAAGAAGAAATGCCGGTCATGTATGCAGCCAGGGACCGCTACAAACCGGGATATCAGAAACAGGAAAAATTATCCAAAGGGGAAACGGTCACATTGACCGCTTATCTCTCCGTCTGCGACGTGCAGCCTCATCATTATGCCATGCATAACTTTTTGCACGAAGCCTGGGAGCGTGCCGACAAACAAGGGACAGCCATTTATCCACCCGCCAAAATATGGGAACTGGGCCTCCGGTATGCTAAAGAATATCTTTGGACGAAAGAGGGTGCTTTCAGTGGATTTACAATCGGTTTCTCGCCGGATAAAAGCGGGGAATGGAGTAAACGGAAAGGATACGAAATAGGTTGGTGCGGACAAAATGCGTCTTTTGCCAATTCACTGCTTTTCGATTATATCAAACATAATAACAAAGAATCTCTGGACAAAGGGGTAGCCACCCTCGATGCATGGGCCAAACTCTGCCGGCTGCCCAACGGACTTTTTATCACGAACTATGACCGTATCTCCGGCCAGAGAAGCCAGATCGACAATGTCGTCATAGATGCCTGCAACCTGGGAACGGCCGCCCTGAATTATTTCGAAGCGACTGAACTGGTGAAAGCCTGCGGACTGGAAAGACCGGATTATGAAAGCCTGGCTTTCGGTATCTGCGATTTCGTCAGAAACGACCAGCAGGACAACGGAGTATATGGCCGCGGCTGGTATCCGAACGGAGAATGTTTCTACCGGGAAGGGACTATCGGTTGTTTTATGGTTCCCCCCATGCTCGAAGCATTCTCACGTTCGAAAGACTCCACCTATTTATCTTCCGCAACCCGGGCTTACGATCATTATGTGAGCGAACTGAAAACAAAAGGATATTCTACGGCTGGGGCTTTGGATACCTGGTGTATCGACAAGGAGTCATCCATTTCCCTCCTGCGCTCGGCTTTGAAGCTGTATAACCTGACAAGCAACAAAGAATACCTCGATGATGCCGTTGCCGTCTCCTACTATCTGTCCACCTGGTTGTGGCATTATAACGGCATTTATCCGGAAAACGACAACTTCACCCAATACAACTATAAGACTTTCGGTGCAACTTCGGTTTCCGTGCAGCATCATCACCTGGACCCGTACGCTTTGTTCTGGGTGCCGGAATGGTTCGAGCTGACGAAACTGACAGGAGACAGCCAGTGGAAAGAAAAAGCGATTGCCATCTGGAATAACGGTTGCCAACTGATATCCGACGGTACACTGGTGATAAACGGACGTGTCCGCCCTGTCGGTTCCCAGAATGAAGCCTATCTGCAAAGTCACTGGAACTGGGATGCCGCACCTCATTTCGACCGGATCAATTCATGGCTGGTGGCCTGGCCCGGTGCTTTCAGGCTGGAAACTTTGAGGAAGCTGGATGCCATCGATGCACCACAAATACAGTAAAAAGTTGTATGTGAACATTTAAAAATAATATCATGAGAAAGTTATTCATCAGTGCCCTTGCTTTTCTGGCACTTCCTTTGTTTGCTCAAAAAGAGGCAAGCATCCGTGTGTATCCCCAGCAAGGAACACAACAAATCAGCAAACACATCTACGGACAGTTTGCCGAGCATCTCGGAACTTGTATTTATGGCGGCCTTTGGGTGGGTCCCGACTCTGACATACCTAATACACAAGGGTATCGTAATGATGTGCTCAACGCCCTGAAAAAGTTGCAAATCCCCAACCTCCGCTGGCCGGGCGGCTGCTTTGCCGATGAGTATCACTGGATGGACGGTATAGGCCCGAAAGAGAACCGTCCGAAAATGGTCAACAACAACTGGGGCGGAACGATCGAAGATAACAGTTTCGGAACCCATGAGTTCCTCAACCTCTGCGAGCTGCTGGGATGCGAACCTTATATCAGTGCCAATGTCGGAAGCGGTACGGTGGAAGAAATGGCCAAATGGATTGAATATATGACTTCGGAAGGTGACAGCCCGATGGCACGCCTGCGCCGTCAGAATGGCCGCGACAAAGCCTGGAACGTAAAATTCATCGGGGTCGGTAACGAAAGCTGGGGCTGCGGAGGCAGCATGCGCCCGGAATATTATGCCGACCTGTACCGCCGCTACTCTACCTGCTGCCGCAACTACGACGGAAACCGTTTATTCAAAATTGCCAGCGGTGCCAGCGACTACGATTATAACTGGACGGAAGTACTAATGAAAAACGTTGGCGGCCGCATGGACGGGCTTTCCCTGCATTACTACACCGTTTCCGGTTGGAACGGCAGCAAAGGCTCGGCAACAAATTTCAACAAAGACGATTATTACTGGACAATGGGGAAATGCCTGGAAATAGAAGATGTGATAAAAAAGCATATCACGATCATGGATAAGTACGACCCTAAAAAGAACGTAGCCCTGATGCTTGACGAATGGGGTACCTGGTGGGACGAAGAACCCGGAACCATCAACGGTCATCTTTACCAGCAGAATACCATGCGCGACGCTTTCGTTGCCGCCTTGTCCCTGAACGTATTCCATAAATACACCGACCGTCTGAAAATGACCAACATCGCCCAGATTGTCAACGTTCTCCAATCCATGATTCTGACCAACGGCCCGAAGATGTTACTGACGCCTACTTATCATGTATTTGAAATGTACAAAGTGCATCAGGATGCTACATTCCTGCCGATGGACCTGATCTGTGACAAAGCCCGGGTACGCGACAACCGCGAAGTCCCGATGCTGAGCGCATCCGCTTCCAAAGATAAAAACGGTCTGATCCACATCACGCTGGCAAACGTAGACATCGACAATACGCAAAACATCACGCTTGACCTGCAAGGCCAGAAAATATCGGGCGTAAATGGCCGCATCCTGACCTCCGCCTCCATCAACGACCATAATACGTTCGAAAAACCGGACGCAGTAAAACCGGTGGCTTTCAACGATGCCAAAGTGGAGAAAGGGCAGCTGAAAATCAATATTCCGGCCAAATCCATCGTTGTACTGGAAGTGAAGTGAATTTTTCAGGGTAAGGATATTTTATTTCGGCCGACATCTCAAATCAGAAGAATATTATCTTGCCGTTCGTAAATAGTTTTCTACCTTTGTCAGCAAAATGAAAAATACACTATCTAATTAAAATAAAAGAATTATGAAACCTACATTATTTCTATTGGCAGCCGGTATGGGCAGCCGCTATGGAGGATTAAAACAATTGGACGGACTAGGTCCTAACGGAGAAACAATTATGGATTACTCAATCTATGATGCTATTCAGGCTGGTTTCGGAAAGCTTGTCTTTGTTATCCGTAAAGATTTTGAACAGGATTTTCGTGATAAGATCATCTCAAAATATGAAGGTCATATTCCTTGTGAATTAGTATTCCAGGCATTGGATAACCTCCCCGAAGGATTTACCTGCCCGCCGGAACGTACAAAACCGTGGGGAACAAACCATGCTGTAATGATGGGTGACGGTGTGATCAACGAACCGTTCGCTGTAATCAACTGCGACGACTTCTACGGCCGCGACTCTTTCCAGGTAATGGGTAAGTATCTGGCTGCACTGCCTGACGGTTCCAAAAACACCTATGCAATGGTAGGTTTCCGTGTAGGAAATACATTGAGCGAAAGCGGAACCGTTTCACGCGGTATTTGCGGTACGGACGAAAACCAACTGCTGACATCAGTCGTTGAGCGTACCAAAATCCAGCGTATAGATGGCGAAGTAAAATATATCGACGACAACGGCGAATGGACAGCTACTCCCGACACCACTCCGGTCAGCATGAATTTCTGGGGCTTTACTCCTGATTATTTCGCTTACAGCAATGAATTCTTCAAAACATTCCTGAGTGATCCGAAAAACATGGAAAACCTGAAAAGTGAATTCTTCATCCCGCTGATGGTTGACAAACTGATCAGTGACAAAACTGCCACTGTAAAAGTTTTGGATACAAACAGTAAATGGTTCGGTGTCACATATCCGGAAGACCGCCAGGAAGTAGTCGACAAGATTCAGGCACTGGTTGATGCTGGTGAATATCCTGAAAAGTTGTTCTGATAAAACAGAAACATTACATAAAATTCCCGGTGGAACTACTATTTTTCAGTTATTCTGCCGGGAATTTCTTTTATTCTAGAAAAAAACGTAATATTGTCTCAAATTAGGAATTTGTGTACATGAACTTCAAAGAAAAGACAGACACAGAATTAGCCACACTACTCATTCGGGACAATGAAGCGGCTTTCAGTGAGTTATATGTGCGCTATAAAGATAAATTATACTATTTTTGCCTCCATCTGCTCAAATCGAAAGAAGAAGCGAACGACATTGTACAGGAAATATTTATCCGCTTGTGGGAATCGCGCTCCTTTATCAATCCGGAGTTGTCCTTTTCTTCTTTCCTTTATACGATGGCCCGGAACCGCATACTCAATTATTTCCGGGATATCGATATTGATGAGAAAGTAAAACAAATACTGTCTGCACAAAAAATTACGGAGGAAGAAGCGATTGACTCCAAAATCATCTATACTGAATATCAGATGATTCTCCAGAATGCAATCAGTCAACTCCCCCCGCAACGTCAAAAGATTTTTAATATGAGCCGTATCGAAAGTATGTCTCATAAAGAAATTGCTGCCGAATTAGGTATTTCAGTCAACACCGTACAGGAACATATTTCTGAGGCGCTCAAATTCATAAAAGTCTATTTCAGCAAGCACGCAGACATTTCTATAAGCCTGTTGCTGGCTGCTTTTATCCTATACAAATAATACTCAGTTTTTACTGAAAAAATCACCGGTCGTTTTCACTTCCTCCAGCTTTTCTTCTATCAGGGAAGTCAATTCCTTCACAACCTCCGGATATTTGGTTGCCAGATTATATTTCTCAGAAGGATCGGCATTAATGTTAAACAGTAACGGTAATTCTCCTTTAAAATAATCCAGTCCCAATTGGCTGTATGTTTTCACATGCAACTTCCATTGTCCTTTACGTACCGCCATCAGCTGATGGTCGATTCCAAAATAGAAGTATGGAGTTTCCGGTTTCGGAGCCACATTTTCATATCCGAGATAAGAGGCTATATTCTTTCCGTCAATAACACGGTCGGTTGGAATCGCTGCCCCTCCCATCCATACGGAAGTAGCGAAAACATCCATAGAAGTAATAACTTCTTCATTCACCTGCCCATTCAAATGGTCGGGCCAGCTAACAAAACAAGGTACGCGGACCCCTCCTTCCCAGGTACTGCCTTTACCGTCACGGAAGATACCGGCCGAACCGCCTTCCTCGTTCCGGGGCAACCAGGGACCGTTATCACTCATAAACCAAACAATCGTATTCTTGTCTATTCCTTCTTTTTTAAGAGCAGATAAAATTTCTCCCACTCCCCAGTCGATTTCTTCCACAGCATCGCCGTAAGTACCTCTCTTAGATTTGCCTATAAAAGCTTTTCCGGGATATAACGGGACATGGGGCATTGCATAAGGAACATATACAAAAAAGTTTTCTTTCTTATGTTTCTTAATGAACGATATAGCTTTTTCCGTGTAAAGGGCCGTCAGTTCCGACTGGTCCGGATTCATTCTTAGCGTATCATTCCCACACATCAAAGCAATATCCGGATATTTCGGGGGAATCATATCATTGCTATACGGAAGGCCGACATATTCATCAAAACCATTCTGCAAAGGCAGATATTCTTTCTTCGTACTACCTAAATGCCATTTACCATAAATAGCCGTAGCATAACCTTGTTCCTTCAGAAGTTCAGCTATTGTCAATTCCCGGGGATGAATACCTCTCTCCGCATCCGGACTCAAGACCCACCGGAAACCGGCACGAACCGGATAACGTCCCGTCAACAAAGAATAACGGCTTGCCGTTGAAGCCGGCGATGCACTGTAATAATTCGTGAAGCGCATACCATCCAAAGCCATTCGGTCCAGATTGGGTGTTTTTATATCCGGATGTCCGGTCACTCCTATATCACCATACCCCATATCGTCACAATAGATAATAACGATATTCGGACGGTCATTCTTATTTTCTTTAGCTGCAGCCTGACACAAAGATACCGACAGCAAAGCCAAACTTATTTTTATATGATTATTCATTCGTACTTTTATTTTTAGACGCGAGCTTCTCATGTTATTTGAAAACCTGTACCATCGGGCGGCCAATCCATACCTGCGGTTGTTTCAGGTTAAAAATATGAGCGATAGTAGCAGCCGTATCAAACTGCATCATACTTTCTGTAAATTCATACCCTTTCTTGATTCCTTTTCCGGAAATAATGAAAGCTGTTTCCATTTCCTGCATAGTCTTACCACCATGTCCTTTTTTGATTCCTCCGTGGTCGGATGTAACAATAAAGATCGTATCATCCAATATTCCGGCTTCTTTAACAGCTTCTACTATCTGGGCGATATAGCCATCCAGAACTTTCAACATATTATAGTATTCAGGAGTATCATGTCCGTCTGCATGCCCCACATGATCCGGATTATCAAAGATAACCGCACACAAGTTCGGTTTGGCCGATTTGATATAATCGACTGCATAACGAGCTGTTGCATCCGGTTCTTTCGATGCTTCCGCTACATGTTTGTCATAGCTCAATGCCAGTGTATCTATCACATAACGAATACCTTTCCATTCGCAAACGCAACCGATCTCCGCTTTGGCGTCCGATTCACGTAAAAGGCCGAATACTGTTGGAAATATGCCATCTTTACTCAATACACGCGACGGCAGTTCAGGAGTCCGTGAACCCCACTCCGTATATCCGTGTAGCTCAGGACCAGCCCCCATAAACATAGAAGCCCAGTTCACAGCGCTGGAAGAAGGTAGCACGCTTCTTTTTTTCAAAGTATAGGAACCTTCAGCCATTAATTTCTTCACGGTGGGCATTTCAGCTTTTTCCACACTATAAGCCCCCCAACCATCGAGACCGATCAATACTACATGTTTAGCTTTCCATTTAGCAGCAAATGAAACATTGGCAAATAGAAAAACAAAAGCAACGATATATAAATATTTTCTAGTGTTCATATTTATTATATTAAAAAATAAAGGTTGTCCCTATGAGAACATTGTCCGCAGAAACAACCTTTAAAAGTAATTGATGTTAATTATTCAGCGGTTTCCCAACCGGGGTTTTGTTTCAGTTTAGGATTCAAGGCAATTTCCTGTGTCGGAATCGGTTCCAGATAATATTTTTCCAACCAACCCGATGGTTTGGCAAACAAGATGGAATAGCCTTCATCGGCACCTCCGAGAATATTGAGTTTACTACCATAGTCACTGCTTTTTACCCATGCACCTAATGGTTGTTTATTCACATATTCTCCTTTTTTCCAACGTTTTAAATCACGGAAACGGAAACCGTCGCCCATCAATTCGATACGACGTTCACGACGAATTTCCCACAAAACAGGATCTACGCTCTGGTCTCTATTCAAATCGAAAGAAGCATCTATTTCCGATACATTCATAGCAGGAATAACCGCACGAACACGAAGTTTATTAATAGTGGCATCAGCTACAGATTGAGAGAATTCGCCCAATTCAAATTTAGCTTCTGCATAATTCAACATTACTTCTTCTATACCGAAAAGCAAATAATCGACGGTAGAGGAACGCAACGCCATATTATCGACGTGACGGTTATAATATTTCCAGAAATAGAAACCTAAGTGAGTAACCAGGAATCCCTGCCCGTTCGGATAGTTACGGAAGTGCGGAAAACCGGAAACCTGATAGCCGACGAAGTTAGAAACCGGCAAACTCTTACCCGTTGCCGAACCACCTATTTCTTCCATAAAGTCAATATATTCACGATCGCTGGCCACTCCGGTATGCTCCCAACCGAATGATGTACCGGCAGCACCAGTCAATTTTACTTTATACGGAGGAACTACCGTCCAATATAAACGACGGTCACGATGACGGAACTGAGCATTCAAATCCTTATCACCTTCATATACCTTACTGGTAGAAACCGGACGTCCGTCTGAACACAAATAGCTGTCAACTGCATCTTTTGTCAGATCGACATACCAGGCAGAAGAACGGATAACACGTGTAATACTATGTGTTACCATATCCGTTTCATATTGTTTTGCCAGGATCACACCTGCTTTTCCGACCAATTCTTCCGAGTTGTAAAGGTCATCATAATTAGGCATGATAGAAGGATAAGCACTCATCAACTTTTCTGAAGCATTAGCACAAGCTCTCAAATACGTTTCGCTATCATTCAATCCATGATATTTACGCCAGGTACCTTCAAATAATCCGAAACGTGAAATTAGAGCTCTGACCACATGAACATTAATTGTATTTGTTCCTGTACCACCTTCTTTGATGTGTTCTTCCGCCCATTGCAGATCTTCCAGGATATGCTTAGCGACTTCATCTCGCGGAGTACGTTCACAATAAAGATCCTCCGTATCCGTATCACTCAGCACTTTGTCGATCCAAGGCACATCGCCATAAGCAGCCATCATATCGAAATAACGTAACGCTCTGAAAAAGTAACCGACACTTCTCCAGTGGTCTTTATCGACATCACTCATGGAAGAACCATCAATATTCTGCAACATTATATTAACACGACGGATATACGTAAAACTCCAGGAATCGCTGGTTGCCGGTAATTTCTTTAACTGATATGCATAATCAGACTCTCCTCCGGAATTAGCATAAATGATATTATCCGTATCATACTCACTCGATATATTAGCCGGAGTATATCCCCCATCGGTTGGAAATCCGTTGAAATATTCATATAATCCCCAGGCATACGTTTTGAAGTTATCACTCGTTTTAAATGCAGTAGCTTCAGTCTGCTGGTCCAAAGGGATTTTATCCAAAAAGTCACTTGAACATCCCGTCAATCCCAAACCGGTTAAAGCAATAACCGGTAATACGATATATTTTTTCAAATTCATATTCTCTCTTTTTAATAGTTTCATAATAATACAGAATTACAAGCTTACGCTGAAGCCAAAAGCATACGAACTCATAAACGGATAACCCAATCCGTTCGCTTTACTTTCAACTGCCGGATCCAATCCCTTAGGCATATGATCGAACGTAAACGGATTTTCTGCAGAAACATACACTCTCAGGTTATTGATACCAATTTTAGAAATAACACTCTGAGGAATCGTATATCCCAGTGTCAAATTCTTCACCCGCAGATAAGCACCGTTAGTCAAATACTTTGTCTGGGCACGCACATTCGCTGCATAGTTCGTATTTCTCATTCCTGTTTCATACAAACGCGGGAAGAAGGCCCCTGTATTTTCCGAAGTCCAGTAATCCAGTTGGTGTTCATAAATTGTACCGAATTCATAATAATACGGGAAGATCAAATCGTTGGTCAACCATTTATCACACTTTCCGACTCCTTGCAAAAGGAAGGAGAAACTGAAATTATTCCATGACAAGCCGCCATTAATACCATATTGAAAACGTAATGAATTGTTTCCGATAATTTTACGGTCACCCGGATCATAAATCGTTTCATTTCCTGAATTAATGATACCATTACCATCCAAATCTTTATACATCATATCTCCCGGATTCGGTTTCACACCTTCCACGTGAGGAATACCGTCTTTCAGGGTACCATTTTTCAGGTTGGCATCCAAAGTTCCTTCGACAAAGTCATCAACCGTATACAGTCGATCAGTTACATATCCCCATATTTCGCCAAGCTGTTGTCCTTCTACATACGTTTTGTTATCAGAAGTACGAATCACACCAGCTACATTATTTTTAAACTTTGTGATATAGGCTTTGTAATCATACAAATTGAAACCTATATTATAATGCACTTTACCAATCTGGTCACGCCATGCTAATTCCAATTCGAAACCAGTAGATTTCAAATCAGCAACATTCTGTAAAGGAGCTGTTGCACCCAAAGTTGCTGGTAATTGTGATCCGCTAGTCAACATATCTTTCGTATCACGACGAAAAAGATCGAAGTTGGCAGAAAGACGATTCTTCAAGGCACTGATATCGAAACCGAGATTTAAAGTACGAACTGTTTCCCAAGTGAAATTTCCACTCACCAAACCCGGTTGCTTCAGAGTAATAGGCTGTGTATTATTATCTAGCCATTTTGACTTTTCAGATTCCATACTTGGCACAAACTGGTAAGGATCGATATTCTGATTACCAACCGTACCGATTGATCCTCTAATCTTAAATTCCGGAATATAATCGCGCAACGGCTCCATAAAACTTTCTTCCATCACTCTCCAGCCCACAGACAGAGAAGGGAAGAAGCCCCAGCGGCTACCCGACGGAAATTTAGAAGAAGCGTCATAACGCCCGTTCAGTTCAAGCAAATAACGATTTGCAAAATCATAATTCAAACGTCCGAAAAATCCCATCACCGTATATTCAGTAAACTTATCATACGCTTTCTGTACACCCACAGACTGAGATATCGAAGGCATATCATCATTGATCATATTTGAAGTTTCAGCCTTCAAATAATCATAATGATTGGATTCCTGATTGTATCCCAACAATAAAGAGAAATTATTATTGGCAAAACTTTTAGCGTATGAACCGTAAATGTTCAAAGCCGTATAATTTGTAATAGCACGTTGACGGCTATATGTTGAATAATCAGATGTGTATTCTTCCGAGAACTTATCAGAATTAGCAAACCGGGTACGTTTTGAATACTTTGTCTCGGTTTCATTCAGGTTATCGTATGTAAACTCTGCATTAAGAACCATATCCTTAATCGGCGTTGCTATCAATTTGGCAAAAACACGCGTATCAGAGATCGCATTCGTGTTCTGTCCTCCCAGACGAGTCAGGTTACCTGCCGTACCAGAATACAATTCCTCATCATTGATTGTAATCATTCCTGTCGGGTTGTAGGACGGTGCCCATACAGCTTTGGCATAATTTGCACCGCTGGGCATACCTTTATCCGACTTATAGAAACTAAGATCCAACTGTCCAGTCAACCAATTTGTTATTTTCGAACTGATAAAACCTTTCGCATTATAACGTTTATAACTATCCATATCGGTTGTCATAATACCATCGGAACCCGTATATCCCAAAGAAATACGGTATGAAGAACGCTCGGTCCCCCCACTCACAGAGAAATCATGTTTCTGCTGGAAACCTGTTTCCGATAAGAAATCCTTCATTATATCCGTTTGTGCCAACTGATAACGCATACCACCGATCTCAGCATATCCATTCGCATAAGCAGACGGATTAGAACCGTATTCATGAAGTAAATCCAGCCATGTATCGACTGTCTGACCGGAATAATAAGTAATATAACCCATATCGGAATATGCCTGAACGGTCTGAAGCGGAGTTGCTTTTACCGGCAAATTCGTTGGTTTTGAAAAAGAAAAATTATTACTGTATGTCAGCTGCACCTTCTGTTCTTTCTGAGCTCCTTTGGTTGTAATCAGGATAACACCAAAAGCAGAACGGGCTCCGTAGATAGAGGCTGATGCTGCATCTTTCAGGACTGTAACCGATTCGATATCATTCGGATTGAGTAAGTTCAACGAACCGGAGAACGGGACATTATCGACAAGTATAAGAGGCTCACCTTCATTGATACTCGTTGTACCACGAATATTAAAATCCAAACCACCACCAGGTTCACCGCTACCGGAAGTAACCTGTAAACCCGGAACCGCACCCTGTAATAAAGCACCCGTAGTCGGAACCGGACGGTCTCCCATCACCTCATCCATTTTAACACTACTTACGGAACCGGTCAGATTAGCCTTCTTCTGTTTCGCAAAACCGACAACTACGACTTCATCTAAAGCCTGAGTGTCTTCAATCAATGCAACTTCCACATTTTGTTGTCCTTTTCCTATCGGCATTTCTTTTGTCAGATAACCAATATATGAGACAACTAAAGTACCCTGCTCCGGAACTTCCAGGGAGAAATTACCATCCATATCCGTCACTGTACCACTCGTTGTACCTTTTACAAACACATTCGCACCGATAATGGGTTCACCATGATTATCGCGAATAGTACCCGTTACTTTCTTCACTTTCTGTTCAACAGCCGGAAAAGAAGTGTTAGCTTGTCCCCTGCTGACCGATATGGTATTATTGATCTTTTTAAAAGACAATCCCGTCTGACGGGATAATTCGTGTAAAATAGTATCTATCGTACCTTCTTTAATTTGTACGCTTACATTTTTTAATCCTTTTAAGACAGATTCGTCATAAAAGAAATTAAAACCGGTGATTTTACTTAACTGTTCAAAAGCGTCACTGACAGACGTTTGTTTCACCACATACGTGATATCATTTTCTTTAAGACTTTGCCCTAAAGCTCCTTCCGCACAGAGTAACTGAGACGACAGAGCGATAGCACAAACGGTTAACGAAGTTCGCATAAGAGTCTTGTTATAGATTAGATTATAATTCATACATTTGTAATGTTTTAATAAATGATGTTTGTTAAGACAGGCAGAAACACCTTACAACCCAGTGGCTCAATACTGTTTTAAAGGTTTCTGCTGAAATTTAGTGAAGGCAGTAGTGTAGCAGCACTACTGCTTTTTTCATATACGTTACTATCAAATGTTTATCATAGGCATTCTATTTTTTTTAGTGTTAGACTTTAATGTTTCTCATATAATATAATATTACCTCCTTCACGTTTACTTCGAAGTCCTGTTGTAAAACAGATAGCTTCAATAACAGCCTCAATGCTCTTGTTATCATGAGTACCAGTTATGCGATAATCACAATTTTTACATTGCAGAATCACTTTCCGGTTATATGTACGATTGATTGTTTTGATTACTTCACGGATCGGTTCTTTGTTAAAATATAAAGAACCATGTATCCATTTTATATAATTATTTTCCTCTATGCTTTCCTTACGGACATTTCCATCTATTTTATTGATTGAAAGATGTTCATTCGGTGAAACGGCCAGTTGGAGATCTTGGTCGGCAACATTTACTCTGACTTTTCCTGTCGACACCGTCAGTTTAATGAATTCATCTTCTTTATAAGATTTAAAATCGAAAGAGGTACCCAATACTTTTACCCGGGCTTCTCCACTTCTTATAATGAAAGGTTTATCCGGATTAGGAGTCACATCGAAGAACCCCTCTCCTTCCATCTCTATAATACGTTCCTCTTTATTAAAATTGCTGGGAATTATTAGTTTTGTATCAGAGTTAAGGATTACTTTAGTACCATCTGCCAGAAGTAAACTTTTCTTTTCACCTTTCGCAGACATTTTTTCCGCATAAGTAACAACCGGCTGCGGACGATCAAGGACTTTCAGTAAACCTAACGTCACACTGAAAGCTAGAATTAAAATAGCTGCAACCCTGTAAAAACCGTTTAAACGGTTTTTACTTCTAACTCCAGAGTTAGAAGTAAACTTATTCTTTTGTTTTATTTCAGATAACAAAGAAGAAACTTCCCGGCGCAGTTCATTTTCTCTTTCTTCATTCGGATGAGACATATCCTTATCTATTGCATCCCAAAGCGGTTGTACAACCAAATCGAGATCAATATGGTTATCCGGAGACTTCAACCATTGAAGTAAAGTACGCAACTCCTGCTCCGTACATTGATCTTTTATGTACTTCTGAAGAAGAGATATGATTACTGTGTCTTGCATATGTTTCCTTAATAATAGTACCTTTTTCAGGTTCGTTTATAAAGGATACACACAACACTTTCCTATCTAGGGGTGCCTTGCTCACATTTAACACATATTAATATTTTAGAAGTTTCTCCCCTTGTCCCACCATATTCTTGTCCCGGCATGATCGGGACCATCCAAAGCCTTCACAAGCGAGTTGTAAAGCGGGATATCCGTATCTATCAGATCGGCAGGAAAGTTTAAACGCCGGATCATAATTTCCGTATCGATACAACCGTCTTTACTGTTATTTATTTTCACAGGGAAAAGACGGGGATAGCCGGTACGCCTCTGTTCCGCCCAAGCTTCACAACCCTCCGGGAAGACTGCCAGCCATTTCTGGGTGATAATTTTCTCCAGTTTGATTTCATTGGGGGCCGTTTCAATCCATTTGGGAGAGACTTTGCAACGGGCTTCTATATTGTTGGAAGTGTCAAAAGCATCTATATAATCTGCACCGGTGCATTCAGACTGAAGATAATCCTCCAGACCGCCTGCTCCCCACTGGATAAATGAAGTCGATATTCCCTGGCGATAGTTATCCCCTGCATTCTCCGTCGTCCAGCCTCTCAATGCAGCTTCGGCACGTAAAAACCAAACTTCGGCGGCAGTCATCAATATGGGTTCGGTCGATTTATTCACATATATCTTCGAATGAGAAGCATATAATAAATGAGAGAAACAGGTACCTTGCCGTATTCCTTTGTATTTTCCATGCAGAACCGTTTCTCCGGTGTCTTCCGCACAGGGCTCAAAAAAGAATTCACGGCGAGGGTCTTCGTAACCATTCAAAACAGATTCCATGGATGCGTTCATATAGACTTCATTCCATATCCGGTTTATTTCTCCCAACGGATTCTGATAACCGTTCCGGATTGAAACGACCAACCGGTCTTTTACCGTTTCGAAAACTCCGTAAGGATTATGGAATGCTTTCAGAAATTCACTGCGGGCCTTTTCAGGATCGGCCATTGCTATCCGTATCGCCAGGCGCATCCGTAATGAATTGGCAAACTTCAGCCAGGAAATATAATTTCCGTCCAGCAGAATATCAAAATCCGAAAGGTCGGGAGCAATCGTTTTGCTCCGGAGATGTTCGGTTATCAACCCGACCGCTATATCCAGATCCCGGAAGAAAGCATCATATGCCTCTTTTTGTGTATCGGCAGAATAAACACCGTTGTCGTTTCCGAATGTAGAATATATGACAGGACCATACATATCGGATATTCTGTGCATGACCTCCACTTTCAGAATCTTCGTTATTGCATAGACTTCCGGGTAATTGACACGGGTAGAGTCTTCCAGTTTATCTATCTGCGGAAGGATATAGGCATAGGTATATCCCCAGTTCGTTCCGTTCCATCCGTCCTGCAAGTTATAATCGGAATTGCTGCTTCCACCGTTATGGGGTTTATAATCGTGCATATACCCGCTGAACATATCTGCATTCAGATTCTGCATAATCTGGTAAGGCCAGTTCTTTCCCTTTCCGAAATCATAATTAAAATAGATTCCCTGCTGAATGATTCCCAACGGAATACCCAGATTATTGAAATCGACAGTCATATCCTCATCGGTGATTCCGGACTGGTCTGTATTCATCTCCTGGAAATGTCCCGTACAGGATGGGAAAACCAGGAAAAGAATAAAAAGGAAGGTTGCTATCTTTCTGTTTATCATCTGCATACTCCTGAATTAAAAATCACATTTTATACTGAAACCAAAACTTCTGGTGGTCGGCATACCGTAGACCTCTATTCCCTGATTATCATTTCCCGTTGAAAGAATCAAATCAGGGTCGAAAGGGGCTTTCTTATAAAGGAAAAAGAGATTACGGGCAGTGAAAGCCAGGTGAACCTGCCTGATAGCTTTCGTCGCCTCCAACCATTTCCCGGGCAAGGCATAGCCGAGCGAACATTCACGCAGACGGATATTGGTCGCATCGTACATATAATATTCGGTTACTCCCGCACGTCCTCCCACTACATTTTTATAAAAGCTTTTTACATCTTCTATCCTGTTTCCTTCCAGCATGACAAAGCCGGCATTACGGGCATCAGCCGTAATCTGAGTCACGCCGAACATATCCATATCGGCCTGCGTCTGCGACAAGACTTCACCACCAAAACGACTGTCTATCAGAAATGAAAGAGACAGGTTCCTGTAAGTAAACGTGTTGTTCCAGCTCATTGTGAATTTGGGATTTGCATTTCCTACCTTAATCAGGTTTCCTTCGCCTTCCACCTGGGGCAGACCTTTTTTGCCACCTTCCGTTTCATAAAGGATATGCCCGTTCTCATCACGGCGAAATGCTTTCCCATAGATATCCCCGAAAGAACCGCCCTCCACCAGCTTCATTGCATAACTGGAAGAGAAGCCTCTCGGACCATAAATAAAGACTGGCAATTCTTCATGCAGCCTGACTACTTTATTTTTATTGGTCGAATAGTTCAGCGACGATTTCCATTCGAAATCTTTACCGACAACCGGCAATGCGGAGGCACTGACCTCCCAACCGATATTTTGGATATCTCCTGCATTGACATAACGATAAGCATATTTGTCTCCCGACTTGGCGGGGAGTTTGAAGAACTGGTTACGGGTATTCGTCTTATAATACGTCCCGCTAAAACTGATACGGTCATTCAGGAAACGCCATTCCGTACCCAGCTCCACCGAGGTTGTCATTTCGGGTTTCATATTTTCGAACGGGGCGGAATCGGCATATTCTATTTCACCACCGGCTCCCACATGCGAAACTGGGTTTGTTATATATAAAGGTATGTCGTTACCGACTTTGCTCCATACGGCTCTCAGTTTACCAAAAGAAATAAATTCCGACAACCGGAACATCTTGCTCATCACCCAGGCCCCGCCTACCGACGGATAGAAAAAGCCCTTCTTTTCATTCGGAGTAAAGGCCAGCGTACTCGACCAGTCGTTCCGGGCTGTCAGGTCTAGGAAGAAAATGTCCTTGTAACCGACCTGCGCAGTAGCAAACAGCGACTGCAACTGACGGTGGGCATCGATCTGCTGGTCGATATAAGCTGAACCGTCCATAATGATATTCGCCACATTAAACACATTGGCATATTTCAATGATGCGGTTTTCGAATCATAACGCAGGGAGTTCACCAGCTTGTCGTTGATGCTCCCTCCTATCACACCGTTCAGGGAAAACTGTCCGAATTTCTTTTCAAAGGAACCGATAATATCCCCGTACAAAAGTGTCTCCTGATAATCCGCCTCGATATACCTGCCGTTCTGACCGGACAAAGCCGGGGCTGTAGAGGCATAAAACATCTGACGCACCTTATCCGACAGATAGTCGAGACTGCCGCGTGCCTGTATCTTAAACCAGTCCGTCACTTTGAGTTCGGCATTCAGCGACAGGATCGTACGGGTACGGGAATCTTTGCTCCGGATACGGTTTGTAACCCAATACGGGTTCTGTTCAAAATCCTGAGTATCGGAATGCCAGTTCTGTTCGTTAAGGTTCCGGGACGGGTTCCATACTTCAAAGTTCTCCTTGTATTCGGATATATCCACACCTCGCGGGAAACGATAAAGTCCCACCAGCGAATTCATATAGAAGCCACCGCTGGGATTACGATTCTTCGTTGTTTGCCGCAGGAATGAAGCACTTCCGTCCAGCTTCAGACGGTCGGCAAACAGGAAAGCCGTCTCTCTGAGAGATATATTATGTTTTGACAGATGGTTATGTTCGATGATACCTTTTCCCGTTGTATTGGCATAGGAGAAATAAGTCTGGTATTTCTTGTTACCTGCACTTACGGAAAAAGAAGAGATAGAGGTCAGACCAGTCTTGAAGAATCCGCCCGCATTATCATATACCGGCAAGTCGGCTTTCTTTCCCCAGCTTTCCACGTTGTCGGACACTCCGTATTCGTTCTGGAACTCCGGCAGGCAAAAGGCTTTATCAAACATCAGGCTGGTTGAAAAGGATATCTTACGGATATCCGGATTGCCTTTCTTCGTTGTAATCAGGATAACACCATTAGCCGCCTGGCTGCCATACAAGGCGGCTGCCGGTGAGCCTTTCAGGATACTGATACTTTCAACGTCTTCGGGATTCAGATTAGAGATACCGTCACCGCCATCACGGTTTCCGGCATCGGCAGTACCGCCAATAGCGGAAAAAGCCTGTTCATTGGCAGAATTAAGAATAGGGACACCGTCTATGACATACAAAGGCTGGTTGTTACCTACCACCGAGCGGATGCCACGCATCAGGACTTTAGAAGAACTGCCCAGGCCGGAAGCAGCCTTGTTTATTTGTACCCCCGCTACTTTTCCGGCAAGCGTATTAATCATATTCGGGTCTTTCACCCGGTTCAGTTCCTCGCCATCAACCTGTTCGACGGAATAGGTCAGCGAGGCTTCTTTTCTTTTTATACCCAGGGCGGTTACGACAACATTGTCGAGAAACAATGCATCTTCTTCCAACACGACTTCCAGATATTGCTGTTCGCGGACAGGAATATGTTTGGTTTTATAACCGATAAAAGAGAAGATCAATGTAGCCTCTTCTCCCACTGACAGCGAGTAATTACCTCCCGCATCCGCTACGACACCGTTTGTCGTGCCTTCTTCCACCACATTTGTTCCCGCTAACGGTTTACCGCCGGAATCAACAACCCGCCCGGTAACTTTCTTTTCAAAAGGGAATGCTCCGGCCGCATCCCGAGTAGATACAACCGGAGTATTCTCTCCTTTCGCATATATTGATAGTAACAATAGCAGCGATAGAATCGCAAGCTGCCTCATCTGAAAATTCATATTGCCTCTTTAATTATCCCTCAATAGCCACAAAGGTATACAAAAAAGCAACACAACAAAGAGGCGCTTTGACTTTTAACGGTTTTACCCGTTCGACTAGAAGCTATACTGTACTGCCAGATTCAGACGATTGGCATGGCGAGTCTGATCATTAAAGTCCGTGCGCCATCCTCTCAGATATTCGGCACCGACCTGCAAGTCGGGAGTGATATTCCAGAACAGGTTGGCTACCAGATATTGTCCGTAGCGGTATTGTTCGGAAGGAGTCGACGGGTAATCGTTTTCACTATATAAACGTGACTGGCTGTAAGTACTCGAAACAAACACATTCGGAGTAATATTGTATTGCAGGCCGGCATACCATCCCATCATCGGAAGAACCTGCATACGTCCGGCTTTGTCGGGATCGGGAACAATATCCACATTCAGATTACTCAGGTCGTTCATGTACTGGCTGATACCCCGACCGTAAACACCTTGTCCGTACACCTGTACTTTGCTGCAAAGGTTGAATGTGGTGGAGAGCAACACGCCCCAGCCTGTTTCCGATTCGGCTTTATTAGCAACCAGGTTATCATATGTCATACTTCTGACGATAGCGGCGGCACGCAGATGGCTCTTAGAGTTCCAGCCATATTGCAGATAAGCGGGGAAGTTCGGCATGCGTTGCGAACCGATACTCAGGTTATCATTGGTCAGTCCGTCCACCACCGGCATTTCCACACCGACACCGGCTTTCCATCCTTTCCCGAACGAACGTTCGTAACGGAACTGGGTAGCATGATAAATCGCCATCCCGTTCGGACCGGCAAAGTCGATCGTCGGAGGAATAGCCGCCAGGTCCATAAACGAACCATAGTCATATCCGAGTGTGAATCCCAGCAAGGAAGCATACGCATTTCTCAGTTCAAAGCCCTTACCGTTTCCACGGAAATTACCGGCCGTATAGACAACGAAGTCGCCCAGATGTTTGGTGTGTCCCACCAGTTTAAGGAAGACCGTGCTGGTTGTTGCATCCATCTGGAACTGGTTTCTGACATGCGACGCACCTTTGTTGGGGATCAGTGCGGGATAGAAATCAATATCTTTGGAGATTCCGCCAAAATCATATTCGGCTGTTGCCTTCACGTATCCTCCGATACCGAGAGCGAAACGCCCCTTACGGTCGGTCAGCAGGAAACGGGGAATGCCCGGTTCATGGAAACGCTGATTCTGGGTTTCGTTCAGTATCCGGATAATTTCATCACCCGCCTTATCACGGGAAATAAACAGGATTGAATTCGGCTCCTCATCCTTAATGATCACTTTCTGAGCCTGGGCATGGGTGGATAACAGTCCGACCCCGAGCAACAAAGCTGCTCCTTTAACAAATGCTTTCATAAATGTGTTTTGTTTAGACGTTTTACCAGTAAGGAACAAGCATTGCATGAAAAGGTTGTGTTAAAAGGTTGCGTTAACGACTAAAAGTAACTATTTTTGTTGCCTTAATAACAAAATAAAACGAAGATGAAAAAGCTGTTTGCTATAGGTTTACTCCTAATCGGATTATTGTCATCCCTTCATTTGCAAGCGCAGGAAGTTGAGACCCTTGTTCAGATCGATACCGACATGGGAAAGATCAAAGTGAAGTTATTTAACGACACGCCCCAGCACAGGGATAATTTTATCAAAAATGTGAAAGAGAAGCGCTACGACGGCCTCCTGTTCCACCGTGTCATCAAACAATTCATGGTACAAGGCGGAGACATCAACTCGAAAGATGCACCTATCGAACAGCATCTGGGGGACGGCGACCCGGGTTACACCATCCCGGCAGAGATCGTCTATCCGAAATATTTCCACAAACGCGGTATGCTCTGTGCCGCCCGTACCAGTGACGACGAGAATCCGGAACGCGCCTCATCGGGTACACAGTTCTACATCGTTACCGGAAAATTCTATACGGAAATGGAACTGGACAAGATGGAGGAAAAAGATAATAAAACCTTTACTCCTGAACAACGGGAAGCCTATATGCTTGAAGGGGGCGCTCCCCACCTGGACGGGACCTACACCATCTTCGGCGAAGTAATAAAAGGCATGAAAGTTGTCGATAAAATCCAGTTTGTCGAAACAAATGAGGACGACAGGCCGTTAAAGAATATAAAGATCAAGACAATGACGATTGTCGATAAATAATCATTAAACGAAACGAAAAATGGAAACAAACGAAACACAGGTTCTGATGAAGACCAACCTGGGTAACATCAAACTAAAATTATACAACGAAACACCGCAACATCGCGACAACTTTATCAAACTGGTAAAGGAAGGCACTTACAACGGCCTGCTTTTCCACCGTGTCATCAAGGATTTCATGATCCAGGGTGGTGATGTCACCTCTAAAGATGCTCCGATGAGCAAACAACTGGGTGCCGGCGACCTGGGATATACGGTCCCTGCCGAGTTCGTTTATCCGAAATATTTCCACAAAAAAGGAGCACTCTCAGCAGCCCGTACTAGCGATGAAGTGAATCCGGAAAGAGAATCTTCCGCTTCCCAGTTCTATATCGTAACCGGAAAAATTTATTCCGACAGCGAACTGGCCCAGATGGAAAAGCAGAAAGAAGGCCGCCTGAAACAGTCTATTTTCGCCCGTCTGCAAAAAGAGAATGCTGCGAAGATAAAAGCAGCTTACCAAAGTGGTGACAAAGCCGAACTGGCCATCATCCGCGATACCCTGGTCGGAAAAACAGAACTGGAAGCTGAAAAGCGCAAAGAGGAAGCCAAGCTGACTCCGGAACAGCGCGAGGCATACAAAACAATCGGCGGTGTTCCTTTTCTGGATAACGAATATACGGTATACGGCGAAGTGGTAGAAGGACTGGACGTAGTGGACGCCATCCAGAACGTAAAGACCAACCGCCAGGACCGCCCATTGGAAAATGTGGTTATCGAATCAGTGGAAATAATTTAATACGATCCTTTTCCGGAAAATACACAACATCTTTCCGGAGAATATCCAATGTTTTTATATTTAGAGGTAGGTCTAAATCAATTTAGAGGTACGTGTAATTCAATTTAGACCTACCTCTAAATTAAATTAGACCTACCTCTTTCTGAAAACTCATCAGATACTTACCACTCTTTTATGCTGATGAACCGACTAAAAGAATGCAATGATACAACTCTCTGCTTACAAAGAACATTATAAAGAAACAATCCGTCTGGGTGTCCCGATCATGTTGGGGCAGCTGGGCATTATTATTGTCGGTTTTGCCGACAACATCATGGTGGGACATCACAGTACAGCCGAACTGGCCGCCGCTTCTTTTGTCAATAACTTCTTTAACCTGGCTTTTATCTTCGGGATGGGTTTCTCATACGGCCTCACTCCTATTATCGGCGGTTTGCATGCCAACAAGGAATATCACAAAGCCGGAGAGACATTGAAGAACAGTCTTTTTATCAACTTCATCGTCGGGGTATTGTTAAGTACTTCGATGCTCCTGCTCCTGTTGAACATCGATATTTTAAAACAGCCGGAAGAGTTGATGCCATATATCGTTCCCTATTATATCTTACAGCTTTTCTCGGTGATATTCGCCATGCTGTTCAATTCGTTTAAGCAGTTCAGCGACGGTACGACCGATACGGTTACTCCGATGTGGATCATGCTCGGGGCGAACGTGTTGAATATTATAGGGAACTATTTTCTTATCTATGGAAAATGCGGCGTTCCGGAGATGGGATTGACCGGAGCAGGTATCTCCACACTTGTCAGTCGTATCCTTACATTTATTGTTTTCTGTGTTTTATTTGCCCGAAGGGAAAAATATAAAGAGTTCCTGACCGGATTCAAAAATGGAGTCGTTAACCGCCTGAACCTCTCCAACCTGATACGTTTAGGCTTTCCGGTGGGATTGTTAATGGGGGTTGAAACGGGTTCGTTCAGTCTGAGTGTTATTATGATGGGATGGATAGGGAGCACCGCACTGGCCGCCCATCAGGTGTTAGGCGTAATCACGACACTCGGATTCATGGTCTATTACGGGATAGCTGCCGCCGTTACAATTCGCGTAAGTGTATTCAAAGGATACAGTGACTGGCTGAATATCCGTCAGGCTTCTTTTGCCGGACTACATCTGATTATGGGAGTGGCTGTATTATTCGTATTCTTTATTATACTGTTCCATAAGAATATGGGATACTTATTTACTCCCGAACATGAGGTCGTAGCTATGGTAGCCCTCCTATCCTGGTCAGTCGTGTTGTATCAGTTCGGCGACGGATTACAAATCTTATTTGCCAATGCACTACGAGGGATAGCCGATGTGAAATATATGGCTTACTGCGCATTTGCCTGCCATTTCGGACTGGCACTGCCAATCGGTTATGTCTGCGGATTTGTCTTCGATTGGGAAGCCATCGGGATTTGGTGCGGATTCCCGATAAGCCTGACAACGTTAGGCGTATTGCTTTGGAGGCGGTTCGATAAACTGACGATAAGATAGCCGGATAAGATTTATTATTCAGATATTACAAAAAAGGGGAACCCGACTGCCGGAACTCCCCTTTTTTTTGATAAAAGCGATTCTTATTTCTTCACCCACTGATCGAGCCATTCAAAGAATGTGCGCTGCCAGAGCACGCCGTTCTGCGGTTTCAATACCCAGTGGTTTTCATCCGGATAGATTAACAATTCAGCAGGAACACCGCGTAGCACGGCTGCATTGAAGGCCGCCATTCCCTGACCGGCAAGGATACGATAGTCTTTTTCTCCGTGGATACACAAGATTGGCGTATCCCATTTGTCTACGAATAAATGCGGAGAGTTGGCAAATGTGCGTTGTGCCACCGGATTGTTCTTTTCCCAGTAAGCGCCGCCCATATCCCAGTTGGCAAACCACATTTCTTCCGTTTCCAGATACTGCATTTCCATATTGAAGATACCGTCATGGGCAATGAATGCTTTGAAACGTTTGTCATGATGACCGGCTAACCAGTAAACGGAGAAACCTCCGAAGCTGGCTCCGACGCAACCCAGACGATCGTTATCCACATACGGTTCTTTCGCCATTTCATCAATAGCCGTGAAATAGTCTTTCATACACTGACCACCGTAATCACCGCTGATCTGTTCGTTCCATTCCATGCCGAAGCCCGGAAGACCGCGACGGTTCGGAGCGACAATGATATAATCGTTAGCCGCCATAATCTGAAAGTTCCAACGATAAGACCAGAACTGGCTGACCGGACTTTGCGGGCCACCTTCGCAGAACAGCAAAGTCGGATATTTCTTGTTCGGATCGAAGTTAGGCGGATAAATTACCCAGGTCAGCATCTGCTTACCATCGGTTGTCTTCATCCAGCGTCCTTCTACCTTACCCATGGTCAGCTGGTCGTAAATCTGCTTGTTTTCGGTAGTCAGCTGAGCTACCTTATTATTATCGGCCAGGTCGATAGAATAGATTTCATCGCCCATGCTCATAGAGTGGCGCTTAACAATCAACTTGTTTTCTCCCAGCAAGTTCACTGAATCGTAATCATAGGTACCGGAAGTAAGTTGAGTCAGTTTATTGCCGTTGTCCAGTTCAATCTTATATACCTGCGATTCACCATGCCATACTCCCGTAAAATAAAGCGTACGGGCATCGGCACTCCAACAGAAACCGTCTACATTTGAATCGAAGTCCTTGCTGACAAATGTCTTTTCGCCCGTCTCCAGGTTCATAACCATCAGGCGATTCTGATCCGATTCATACCCGTCGCGTTCCATACTCTGCCAGGCAATATATTTACCGTCAGGCGAATACTGCGGATTGGTATCGTATCCCATAATACCTTCGCTGATATTTACAGTCTGCTTGGTATTCAGGTCATATACATAAATATCCGAATTAGTGGAAAGAGCATATTCCTTACCGGTCTTCTTACGGGAAGTGTATGCAATCTTATCGGAGGTCGTATTCCAGGCTAGCTGCTCGATACCACCGAAAGGTTTCATCGGTGATTCGTACGGTTCACCTTCCAGCACATCAATCGGACTGCCGACCTTATTTCCATCAAAATCAGCAATAAACGGATGGGGAGCTGTCGTTACCCATTCATCCCAATGCTTATACATCAAATCCGTCACAATGATACCGCTGGCTTTATCCAAATCCGGATACTTGTCTTTTGTGCTCGGAACCGTCTTTACCTGCGAAATAAACAGGACCTTCTTTTCATCCGGAGAGAAAGCGAAGCCTTCGATATCGCCGTCATAATTGGATAACTGTTTCCGTCCGGTTCCGTCCGGATTCATTTCCCAAAGCTGGCTGCTTCCGCTTTCGCCGGAAAGGAAAGCAATTTTTGTGCCCCCTTTAATCCAGGTTGCTTCATTTTCAGAAAAGGAAGTGTGGGTAATCTGTTTGTTATCAGAACCATCGGCGTTCATGACGAACACTTCACGGTTGCTGCTGTTGAGAGGAACACTGTAGTAAGCTACCGTGTAAACTACTTTCTGTCCGTCGGGCGAAACATTCATGCCGCCGATACGTCCCATGGCCCAAAGCGCCTCGGGCGTCATTCGGCCATCGGCAATCTTGATTTCCGAACGTCCGATAACTGGCTTTGTGTCTTCTGCTTTCTTAGCTTCCTGATTACAAGCACCTAGTAATACGGATGTTGCCATAACCATTGTTGCAATAGATTTATTCATGTACATTATAATATATTATATTCTGTGTGCGAAATTAGTAAATATAATTTATATCTTTGCACAAGTAATTTAAGAACTGAACAGTATGAATAAGATTTGGTTATTTGGAGCCGCTATAAGTATGGTATTAGCATTCGGCTCATGTAAACCTAAACAGAGTGCTTATAAGGCTGCTTACGAACAAGCCAAAGAAAAAGAGTCTACAGCTCCTGTTGAGGTAGTAGAACAAGAAGAAGAGATTGTTGAAGAGGTTGCCCCGGTTTCCAAACCCAGAACTTCGACCGCAACAACTCGCTCGGAAAGAATCAGCGCTGCACAGGGTGAAGACGCCAGCCGTCTGAAACGTTACAGTGTAGTTATCGGTAGCTTCAAGAACAAGACAAATGCTTACTCTTTGAAAGAACGTATGCAGAATGCAGGCTACAACGCTGTATTAGGTGAAAACGAACAAGGTATGCTGCGTGTAATCGTTGCCAGCTTCGATGATAAAGCTGATGCAGCCGACAGCCGCGATGCTATCAAAGCTAAATATGCACCTGATTTCCAGGATGCTTGGTTGCTGGAAAGACAATACTAATAAGGCGTCTGCAAGTAAAACAGGCAAACATTATTATCGATACATGGAAAGGGATATCCTTCGGGATAATCCCTTTTCGTGCGTTTGGAGTTATCCCTTCAGTACAAACGTTTTTAAAAACATAAAAGGCCCGGTAATACCGGACCTTTTAACCAACCTAAATTAAAAACCTAAAACTAACCATCTTTTTGCCTTAAACAATTAACCTATACATATATAAGTATCTTCTATTTCTTATTCGTAAACCGGCCATGCTCCTTTATGGGAACAAACAAAAGCCGATATCTTTACAGCACATTCGTGGGCCTCTCTCAATGTCTGCCCTTTCAATAACGACATCACCAAGGCTGCCGAAAAAGCATCTCCTGCTCCTACCGTATCCACTACATCCACTTTTGGAGTAGCTAAGGTAGATACTTCGTCGGGGGTGTAAACCGTACTGTAATCAGCACCCGCCGTCAGAACAACCATTCGCAGGTTATAGTTCTCCATAAACCAGTTAGCCACCTCTTCTTCGGTTCCTTTCAAACCGAACAGGTTTTTCAGCTCCGACATTTCATCATCATTCATTTTCAGCACGTTCGCCAGGTACAAAGATTCTTCAATCAATACCTTATTATAATAATGTTGCCGCAGGTTAATATCAAACAACCGGTACGCCGAATCGGGAGCAAACGAAAGAATAGCCTGAATCGTTTCACGGGATTGTTGACAACGCTGTCCCAAAGCACCGAAGCAGATAGCATCCGCACGTTCTGCCAGGTCTACCGCATCAGAGGTAGGCGACATATGATCCCAGGCTACACGTTCCGTTATTGTGTAATGGGGAATACCGTCATCCTCTATATCCACATGTACCGTTCCTGTAGGATACGGTAACTTTTCTATTAAATACTGAATTTTGTACTTATCCAGTTCGCTCAATATATCCCTTCCGTTATCATCATCACCAATGGCACTGATAGCATACCCTTCGGCTCCCAAACGGGAAGCATGGTAAACAAAATTAATCGGTGCGCCGCCTGCCGTCTTACCTGTGGGAAGCAAATCCCAAAGAAGTTCGCCAATACCGACCACTACCGGTTTTTTATTTTGTTGCTTCATCTGTTCCATGATATAGTAATTCTTTGTAATACGAGATTTTTGTTCCTTATATTTGATGATGCAAAACTAAGGAACGGAACAGAAGCAGACGATAACGGATGCTACAAAAAGGATAACATTCGTTACATAAAAGGTTTATTTTCAACAGGCTTATAGTATCGTTACATAAATGTAACGAGTGTTATCCTTTCTCCTGATATTCGGTTGGTGTAATATTATACACCGCTTTAAAGCATTTGGAGAAATAAGGAGGGGAACTGAAACCGGTTGCATAAGCAGCCTCATTGACATTACAGTCTTTCTGACGCAACAAGGCAGCGGCTTGCTTCAAACGGTAGTTACGGAGGAAATCGGTAGGCGTCACACCTGTCAGTTCTTTTACTTTCCGGTAGAGATGCACACGCGACAGGCCAAGCATTTCGCTCGCTTTTTCGATACTGAAGTTTGAATCAGGATAAGATTCCTCGATCAATGCCATGAACTTACGCATAAACAATTCGTCCATACTTTCCGCCTTATCCGTTTTCAATCCGGAAGCGGCAGGCGATTGAAGTTCCTGGGCGAATGCATTCCTCAGCCGGGCACGTTCTTCCAGCAGACGGACGATCCGGAGTTTTACTTCTTCAATATTAAACGGTTTCTGGATAAACTCATCGGCACCGCTGGCAATACCATACATTCGCTGTTTATCATCGGAAAGGGCGGTGAGCAATATAACCGGTATATGGCTGAAAACAATATCCGATTTAATCCGCTTACACAATTCATAGCCATTCATTTCGGGCATCATCACGTCACTGATTACCAGCGACACATTTTCTTTTGCCAGTATATCCACGGCTACCAAACCATTCTCTGCTGTCAGGATACGGAAATTCGGTTTCAGTTCTTTTTGCAGATACGCATTAATATCCGGATCGTCTTCAACAATCAGGATCGTATAATCGTAGGTACGGTTCACAATCTCATCCATTTCACGGGTATCCAGATTGGCTACGCCGCTCGACAATTCTGTTACGGAAGGGGCAAACACACAAGATTCATCAAAGTGAGATTTTCCTTTGGGCAACTCGACAAAAAAGACGGTACGTTTCCCCGGTTCACTTTCCACACGGATACTTCCTTTATGCATACCGACAAACTCATGAGTCAGATGCAGACCAATCCCCGTTCCGGTAAGATGGTCGGCGGTAAAAAACTGATCGAAAACGGAAGACAGGTTCTGCGGCTGGATTCCTTTCCCATTATCTTCTACCGAAAGGATAATATATCCCGCATGATCCTGCAAACGAATTGTGACGGTTCCTCCATCAGGTGTAAACTTAAAGGCATTCGACAACAGATTGGCCAGTATCTTTTCCATCTTATCCGTATCCACCCACAACATTACGGAAGAGACATCATGTTGAAACGAGTATTGTATCTGTTTGCTCTGTGCCATATTATCAAAATAGGAACTGACATCTTCGATAAAGGTAACCAGATCTATTTCCGTCACCCGCATATCCATCTTGTTACTTTCTACCTTACGGAAGTCGAGCAGCTGGCTGACAACACGTTTCAGGCGGTCGGCATTCTTCTTTATAATATGTATGTCGTCGGCAATCGGAGAATCAGGAGGCAACTCTTTCGATAGCTTATTCAACGGCCCGAGTATCAGTGTTAGCGGTGTTTTGATCTCATGGGATACATTTGTAAAGAACTGTAATTTGCGGGTAGTAGCCTGTTCGATCTTCCGGTTGGCAACAGCCAGTTCTTCGCGTTGCTGTTCCACCTGTATATTAGTTCGCTTCAGTTCATGGTTCTTACGCTGTACCTTGCGGAAGATATGTATTACATAAAGAGCCAGTAGGCCCACTACTCCCAGCAACAATAGGATCAAACCGACTGAATTTTGTAAAAAACGATATTCCGAAAGCATCTCTTCCAGATTATTCCGCTGTTTCTCGATCTGTTCCTGATAATCAGCCAACTGTTCGGTCTGCAAATATAAAGTACCTGCATTATCTTTGTCAATCAGGGCCGATGTCAATGCGTATTGTTTGGAAACAGGCTGCCCGTTCAGTATCTGCCAGGCAACCTTTATCGCAGTAGTTCCTCCGGTTGGATAAACGAACGAGGCAGTCAGATGACCGTTACTTACCGCTTCGATCCCTTTACCCTTACCCGGCAAAGCATCTATGCCGATAAACTTTATCCTTTTTACCGCCAGCGAATCTATCTCCATAATAGCCTCCCGCGCAGCCAATGCCATCACATCATTATGAGCATACACGATATCAATATCATCAAAGAGACCAAGTGTTGCTATATTTTCTTTTGTTTCTTTCGCATGCCAACGCCCGTACACAGTTTTCAGAATCACATTATCATTATGGATAAGAGCATCACTAAAACCGTTATGCCTGTCGCGGGCAGAAGAAGAACCTTCGCGCCCCCACACTTCGACAATCGTTGTCTTCTTTTTCTTCAGCAATGAATTGATAAACAATCCGGCTGCACGGCCAATCTCATAATTGTCCGCACCGATAAAAGTCGTATATTCTTCCGAATAAATCTTCCGATCTATTATAATAGTAGGAATCCCCGCCCGGAAAGCCTCTACGGCTGCGGTTGTGACAGGTTCCGATTCGTTGGCAGATATAATGACCAGGTCTACCCGTTGTTTGATAAACTCACGTATCTGTTTGATCTGAGTGTCATTGTCTTCACCGGCATCTTTTATTTGCAGAGTCAGTCCAGGATACTCAGAAGCTTTTACCTGCATATCCAGCACCATCGCTTTCCGCCAGCTATCATTGATAGAACTATGGGAAACGCCCACAACAAATTTCTTTTCTCCTTCCCGTTTACAGGAAATTGTTAGAGACAAGATACATATCAACAGACAAAAGCGGTATATAATGAGTTTCATGAAGCAGCCGATTTTCAGGGTTTCGTACAAAAGTACGGATTATCGGCATAACAGACAAAATTTATTTTGTACATTCGTCCCTCAAATAATTGTTGCATAACATGAAAATAATAAATAAACAACTACTCGACGAGACCAGCGAGCGTGCCAAACAGTCACCTCGCTTACGTATGAATTACAACTTCCACGAACAACTGGACGATCCTGTAAACCGCCTGCTGAATGCCATGGAGCCGGATACTTATATCCGCCCTCACCGTCATCTGAATCCGGATAAAGACGAAATTTTCCTGCTGCTCCGTGGGAAAGCCATGCTATTTATTTTTGATAATGACGGAAATATCACAGAGAAACTTCTGCTCGACCCGCTTGCCGGATCGTATGGCGCAGAAATCAAACCCGGCATCTGGCATAGCCTGCTCGTATTGGAATCGGGAACAGTTATTTATGAAGTAAAACCGGGGCCTTTCGCGCCTTTACATCCGGAGAATATGGCTCCGTGGAGTCCGGAACCGGATGATGAAAAAGGAATCGACGAATATTTAACTTATCTTACTTCCAACTTATAAGCGATGAAAACGATTTATTTAACCCTGTTCCTTTCACTCATTACAGTGATGCATGCCTCCAATCCAGATGACAGTACCTACCCGACTGCCGAACGGCTTTTCCATATCGCCCGAAGCCTTAACAAAAATCTGGTATGTTACGATGTGAATCTGGAGAACGGCAAACTGAATACGAAAGTCCCCCTAAACATCTACTGGGTAAACCGGGAAGAACGAGTGGGAGAAACCAACGAGCTAAGCTATTTTCAGCGTAAGATGGCTTACGGCTATAAACTGGTTTCGGAAGGCAACGACACCAGCGAAGTGACCCTGACCGCCTACTCCGGCAAGAAGCTGACAATCTGCAAAAGAGAATCCAGATATGTCTGCATGACAACGATCGACAACCAACCGGCCATACTCGAATCACTCTACGTAAAAGGCAAGCCCAATAATCCGTTAGGCGTTGAATACGTGGAATTGCAGGGAACGGCAATCGAGACAGGGGCAAAGGTGACGGAGAGAGTCAGTAAATAACGATATTCAAAACAACATGACGAACGCGACGAAGAAATGAAACATCCGGACACAGAAAACCTTCGCTGTATGTTTGGCATCAGCCGATAAAAAGGTATATTTGCGTTCGGATGGTTCCGTTTTAATAAAAGCCAAGTATTATGAGCAAATTGTATCCTATCGGTATTCAGAATTTTGAGAGTCTTCGTAATGACGGTTACTTCTATGTAGATAAGACGGCATTGTTATACCGACTGGTGAAAACCGGGCGGTACTTTTTCCTCAGTCGCCCGCGCCGCTTCGGTAAGAGCCTGATGATATCCACCCTTCAAGCTTACTTTGAAGGGAAGAAAGAACTGTTTGAAGGCCTGGCCATCGAACAGCTTGAAAAAGATTGGGTGAAACGGCCCGTGCTACATCTCGATCTGAATATAGAGAAGTATAACACACCGGAGAGTCTAGATAAAATTCTCAACGACACATTGGTACAGTGGGAGGAACTTTATGGAACCCGCCCTTCGGAAACCTCTTTCTCCCTACGGTTTGCCGGAATTATCCGCCGTGCCTGCGAAAAAAGTGGTGAACGTGTTGCCATCCTTGTCGACGAGTACGACAAGCCGATGCTTCAGGCTATCGGCGACGTAGAACTGCAAAAGGCTTTTCGTACTACGCTGAAGCCTTTCTACGGCGTACTCAAATCCATGGACGGCTACATCAAATTCGCATTGCTGACAGGAGTTACCAAATTTGGTAAAGTAAGCGTATTCAGCGACTTGAACAACCTGAATGATATCTCGATGGACGACCTTTATGTCGAGCTCTGTGGCATCACCGAAAAGGAAATACATACCAACTTTGAGGATGAGCTTCACGAACTGGCCGATGCGCAGAAGATGTCTTACGAGGATGTCTGCCGCGAGTTGAAAGCATGCTATGACGGCTACCACTTCGTGGAAAACTCAATCGGTATCTACAACCCTTTCAGTCTGTTAAATACCTTCCTGAAGATGAAGTTCGGCAGCTACTGGTTCGAGACGGGAACCCCCTCCTACCTGGTAGAACTACTCAAACGCCATAATTACGATCTATACCGTATGGCACACGAGGAAACAAATGCAGACATACTGAACAGCATCGACTCGGAGTCGACCAACCCTATCCCCGTGATCTATCAGAGCGGATACCTTACCATCAAGGGGTACGACCCTCGTTTTGGAATGTATCGCCTGGGCTTTCCCAACCGGGAAGTGGAAGAGGGATTTCTCAAGTATTTGATGCCCTTCTATGCAAATGCTGATAAAGTAGACTCGCCCTTCCAGATACAAAAGTTTGTAAACGAAGTGGAAACAGGCCAAGTCGACGCCTTCTTCCGCCGTCTTTCCTCTCTGATGGCCGATACGCCTTATGAGCTGGTGCGCGATCTGGAGCTTCATTATCAGAACATACTCTTTATCGTCTTTAAGCTGGTGGGCTTCTACGTCAAAGCGGAATATCATACCAGTGAAGGCCGCGTAGACCTGGTGTTGCAAACGGATAAATACACCTATGTGATGGAGTTTAAGTTCGACAGCACGGCCGAAGAAGCTCTTCGACAGATCAATGAGAAACATTACGCACGCCCCTTTGAAGCCGATACGACACGCACACTCTACAAAATAGGCGTCAACTTCAGCTCTAAGACTCGTAATATCGAGAAATGGCTGGTAGAAACAGTCGATCCGGCAGTTAACGGCAATCGAGACAGGGGCAAAGGTGACGGAGAGAGTAAAGAAATAAGATAAAAAGAATATTCACATAATTTAAGGGGGAGTATGACTACGATAGATCAGTTCTTGTAGAACTAGGTTAATAATGGTGACAAAGATAATGATAATAACCGAATTTACATGGGGTAAAATGTAATTTAATAAAAAACCTAAAACAATACTATAATCAGTCCTATATTACTTTTTACTTAATTTTCAAAGCCTTGAATTGCCATAGTTCTACAAGAACTAATATCAATTCAAGCCTATGCAAAACGTATTAAAAGGCTGGCTCATCGACAATACGGTGACCACAGATGATCTGAATGACAAGATCTTACAACTTGAATCGGCAGGTAAAGCAGACTTCGACGACATCATCGACGAGATGTTAAAGGAAGACACCGGACTGCGTATCGAAACACTTCGACACTCTGTTTCACTCTACAACCGCGTTGTTGCCCGCCTTATCCTAAGCGGATACAGCGTGAACACCGGACTCTTCCGTGCCGTAGCAAAATTCCTCGGTGTCGTGGAAGGTGGCGTATGGAATAAGGAGAAAAACTCTATTTATGTCTCTGTCACACAAGACAAAGGACTGCGCGAAGAAATTGCTCAAACGTCAGTCAGCATCCTGGGTACGAAATCAAATGTGATGTACATTCTTGAAACAGAGGACCGCAAGACCGGACTCAAAGACGGTACGGCTACATCCGGACGTAACCTGATCGTGCGCGGTGCCATGCTAAAGGTAGTTGGTAGCGATGCAGCAGTAGGCGTATCGCTGACCAACAGCGAAGGAGTCGTTACAAAGCTCGATGACGACATGATTGCTTCCAACAAACCGTCGGAACTGATGCTTCTGGTCCCTCCCGGACTTGCCGATGGCGAATATACACTAACAGTAACTACACAATATTCTACAGGCACCACTTTAAAAGCTCCCCGCAGTACCACCATCACTCTCTGGGTAGGCGGTAAATCGGGCGGCGGTGGCGATCGTCCTGAGATAGAATAACAAGGACAGCCAAAGGATCGACACCCTATTCCGATCGGGATGGAGTGTCGATCGCGACCAGGATAAGGTGCCAATCGCGACCGGGATGACCTGGCGATCGGATAATAATAACAACACTAATATTAATATGCATATGAAAAAAAATTTACTAAAACGTATGGTAACCCGGCTGACAGGCTTGTCGGTCGCTTTTTTTATGATGGTAGCTGTGCAAGGAATGGCACAGAAAAACAATTCGTCGGGAGGTTCGTCTGCTACTTTTAAGCAAATAAAGTTACCTGAGCTTGCAACAGATTATCATCCTGCGACAAGTAGCACAAAAGTGAATCCATTCACTAAAACGACTTCCGGAAATATTATACAGGTAGCTCATGGCGGGAATACGACTAATTATCAATCATGGAATGATGCAGTAGAGGCTTTGCAGGAAAATGATGTTATCACATTGTTGCAAGATGTGGAACTTGTGTATGGAGATGAGCTTGGAAAGCCGGTGTTTAAAATACCGAAAGTATCTTGTACAATTCAAGGAACAGCAACAACAACGGTTTTTAAATCGACAAGTACGATAGAAATGGAAGCTCCTGTAACTTTCAAGAATCTGACATTAGATCTGAAAGAACTTGTAGCCTGTGGTAATGCATTGGTCTTCGATGAAAATGTAACTTGTACAAATCAGTATATGACAGTATGCGGCGGAAGTGGCTTTTATGAAGAGGGAGTAGAAATAAAAAGTACTTCCATTACAATAAAGAGCGGAACATTTCAAACAGTTTATGGTGGCGGATTTTACGCAGATGTGACTGGCGATACTAATATAAAAGTACTAGGCGGTAATGTTTCCTGGCTTTATGGAGGAGGTAAGAATGCTTCGGTTGCGGGTACGGCGAATGTAGAGATTGAGAATGGCAGTATTGATTATGTATATGGTGGAGGTAAAGAAAGTTATGCCGAATGTGGAAATACCAATGTCACAATAAAAGGCGGCACCTTCGGGAAAGTAGATGGCTATAGATATAATCTGATGGGAGGTGGAGAAGAGGCCCCTGTCACGGGTAAAGCCAAAGTAACGATAAACGGTGGCACATTCAATTGTTTTGTAACTGCCGGAGGAGGTCAAAATAATGCAACCACCGCCACCTGCGGCAGTACGGAATTGAATATAACCGGCGGTACGTTTACGAAATGGACATACGGCGGCGGTTGGGCGTCGCCGGTTTTAGGGACGGCAACGGTACGGGTAAGCGGTTCTGCAAGTTTGACTACTACCTTATGCGGGGGAGGTGTTATGGCAACGGCATCCTGTCAAAATACGGATGTACAGGTATCAAGTGGAAGTTTGGGTTATTTGTATGGTGGTGGCGAGAACGGTCCGGTTATTGGTGAGAGTAAATTGACCATTGATGGCTCGGCTTCTGCCTCCTGGACTTTCGGAGGTTGCTATGATGCTGATTGCGGAAGTACCGAGGTAACGCTTAATACCACAGGTACGATTGCCGGAGGTTTATACGGAGGTTGCAGAACCGGTAGTAGTAACACCTCTCGGGTGAATATAAAGCAAGGAACTGTAACCGATCTCATTTATGGAGGTGGCGAACAGGAAGCATCTGTTGTAACCGGCGACACTTATGTCACTATGGACGGTGGATCCTGTATCGGAGTATATGGCGGAGGCTGGCAAGGGCAGGTGAACGGGACTACCCATGTGCTGGTAAATGGAGGTACGATAAGCAATGCTATTTATGGCGGTGGCTATGGTAGTGATCAGGATCAGGATAACGATAAGGGACGTGTCGGTAATACAGAAGTGAAGGTTACGGGTGTAACAACAAAATCAACTGTTTTTGGTGATGGTCTTTACGGAAGTGTGACAAGCAATACCTCCGTAATAATAGAAGGAGGCAAATTTGATGGTATTTACGGAAGCGGACTGAATGGTCAGATTGGAGGAAAGGCTGATATATTGGTTAAAGGAGGAGAAATATCTGTTCTCCGTATTGCATCAAATAATATACCTGAAGTGGGAGGAAGTATTACTATAGAGGGAAACCCTACTATTACTAGTACAATAAATTCATGCCAAAACATTACCGGCGACCGGGCAGACGATTTCAAACTGATCCTAAAAGGAGGTGGAACAAAGGAAAATCCTCTTGTTTTGCCAACAATAGATCGGTTTACCAATATAACGCTGGATAACTCTTTTATAACAATTGAGTCGGTAAATCCGTCTTCCACTGAATATCCGGCTATCCGCCTGCTTAGTGGTAAAGCAACGACGATAAAAGGAAAAGGGCTAACAGGTGAGACGCTTCTTGTCAGGAGTGTGGGGGGAGTTCCTTCAACAAGTGTTCCACTAATTATAGGTGATTTCCCTTCAAACCTTCAGTTTTCATATTTCTACTCAGCTGATACAAAATATCCTCTTTTCAAAGCAGGAGATACCTATCAATTGTCGGAATATAAAGATGCGGTAACAGTAGTTCTTAAGACTGTGAATATCACTCAGCCTACACACGGAGCGCTTGCTGTTAAATGGATAGGTGTAGCGGGTAATCATGATACGGAACTGGATAGTGGCGATAGAGTCCCTGCCAATACGGAACTGACATTGTCCGTGATTCCTAAAGACGGTTATCAGGGAGGTTCCGTTTTTGCTAATGGGGTGGAGCTTACCGGTTCTACTCATTCGGTAACAGACGATGTAACCTTTTCGGCACAAGGATTTACTGCCATACCTTATACAGTTTCTGTTACCCCAACGGCAAACGGTACAATTACAGCGACTCCAAATACCAACGTAACAGTAGGAACAGAGGTTGCTTTAACCATCTTGCCAAACGACGGTTACCGCCTGAAAAGTGGTTCATTGAAAGTCTATAAGACAGGAGACGGAGGTACAACTATCGCTCTGTCCGGAACCTCATTCAATATGCCGACTTATGGCGTAACGGTTACAGCAGAGTTTGAGCAGATCCCTTATCAGATAACAATTTCTTCGATGGAGAATGGAAACATTACAGCTTCTCCGAGTGTGGATATAACCGAAGGAGTCGAGGTGGCTCTGACCGTCTCTCCTGCCGATGGTTATCGTCTGAAAAGCGGTTCATTGCAAGTATATAAAACAGGGGATGCAAATACAACTGTAGCCTTGTCCGGTAATTCTTTTCGTATGCCGGCCTACGACGTGACCGTCATGGCTGAGTTTGAAGGAATACCGGCTCCACCTCCCCCTGTTTATTATACAGTTACTCTTCCGTCCGTAGAGGGAGCCACGACCGATCCGGCTCCGGGTGACTATGAGGTTGAATCGTGGGAGAACTTCCGTTTTTACCTGACATTGGATGAAGATTATAACCAATCCGAACCAATTGTCACGACCGACCGGGGAGAAACGATTACACCGCGGAGCAGTGACGGAGCCTATATCGTGAAGTATATCCGTAGCGATGTCGAAATCTTCATCGACGGTGTGGTGAAAAATCCTGATCCGGTTGCCAACGAGACAGTCGATACCGGCGGTATCAAGATTTATACCGCCAACGGCTATCTACACATACAGGCTCCTCAGCCGGAACAGGTCCACATCTTCACCCCCGACGGACGCCTGCTGAAAGCTTTCCGGACTTCCGGCAATAAAGAACAGATAGCATTGCCGAAGGGTATTTACCTGATACGGGTAACGAATCAGTGTGTGAAAGTTGTTTTATAATAAAAGACAAACCTATAAAAAAAGCCCCAGAGCAAAAGTTCCGGGGCTTTTCTATTAATAAATAGATCGTTCTTATACCAATTTATGAATAACCAGTCCTGACCGCAATTTAGGTTCAAACCAGGTTGTCTTAGGAGGCATGATATTTCCGGTATCGGCTATATCCATCAACTGCTTCATGGTGACAGGATACAGGGCCAGAGCCACTTTCATTTCTCCACTGTCTACACGGCGCTTCAATTCGCCCAATCCACGGATACCTCCGACGAAGTCTATACGTTTATCCGAACGCAGGTCTTTAATACCCAAAACTTCGTCCAAGATCAGGTTGGAAGAGATCGTCACATCTAGTACACCGATAGGGTCATTATCGTTGTACGTACCAGGTTTAGCTGTCAATGAATACCACTTACCATTCAGGTAGAGGGAAAAGTTATGCAGTCCCGTTGGTTTATATATATCCGTACCTTTTTCTTCTACAGTAAAGTTCGTTGCCACTTTGGAGAGGAACTCTTCCTCCGTCAGTCCGTTCAGGTCTTTTACAACACGGTTATAGTCGATAATCGTCAACTGATTAGCCGGGAAGCAGACAGCCATAAAAAAGTTATATTCTTCATCCCCGCGATGGTTCGGGTTTTGTTTAGCCTTCTCCGCTCCTACCAAAGCTGCCGCTGCCGAACGGTGGTGACCGTCTGCTATATATAATGAAGGCATTTCTTCGAATAGTTCGGTGATGCGGGCAATATCTTTCTCTTCATCGATGATCCAGAAAGTATGACCGAAACCGTCCAATTCTGCCACGAAGTCATATTCCGGTGCATTAGCCGTATATTTCTTTACGATAGCATCCAGTTCGGAATTGTCAGGATAAGCAAAAAATACCGGTTCGATATTGGCATTGTTCACACGAACATGCTTCATACGATCCTCTTCCTTATCACGGCGTGTCAACTCGTGCTTCTTGATGTTGCCTTTCAGATAATCATCCACATAAGCGCATACGACCAGGCCGTATTGTGTATGTCCATTCATAGTTTGTGCATACACATAATATTGTTCTTTCTGATCCTGAACCAACCAACCTTTATCCTGGAACATCTGAAAGTTCTCGGCAGCCTTTTCGTAAACGGCCGGATCATGTTCGTCTGTTCCCACCGGGAAATCTATTTCCGGCTTGATGATATGGTATAAAGACTTTTCGTTGCCTTTCGCTTCTTCACGTGCTTCTTCAGAGTTCAACACATCATAAGGACGTGAAGCGACTTCTTTTATTAAATCTTTAGGGGGACGTATACCTTTGAATGGTTTTATTTTTGCCATGGTAGTAAATCTATTTGGTTATTATACATTCATATAGTAGTGAATGACACACCCCCTACCCCCTCTCAAGAGGGGAATTAGTTACTCTTTGTTTATACAATCTGGTGGTAACCATTCCCCTCTCGAGAGGGGGCAGGGGGTGTGTTATACTCCTATCTTATAAGAAACTTATTTATTAACTCTAAACTTCTCGTTACCGTTCTGCAGGAAATCAACAATCTGTTTGGCAGCTGCGATACCTGCATTGATATTCGCTTCAGCAGTCTGGGCACCCATCTTTTTCGGTGTACCGAAATAGCGGTCCGGATATTTGGCAGCCAGATCTGCATCGATAGCCGGCTTGATATCCGTGATATATTTAAAGTCAGGACGTTCTTCCAGCATCTTTGCCAGACCGGCTTCGTCGATCACCTCCTTACGGGCCGTGTTTACTACGATAGCACCTTTAGGCATAGAGTTCATCAATTCAAAATTGATAGAACCTTTTGTTTCGGCTGTAGCCGGAATATGAAGAGATACGATCTGGCAAGCCTTGAACAGGTCGGCAGTGGAAGCAACCGCTTTTACACCATCCTTTTCAATCACTTCTGCCGGACAGAATGCATCATAAGCATATACATCCATACCGAAACCTTTTGCAATACGGGCTACATTACGTCCCACATTACCATAAGCCAGGATACCCAGCTTCTTGCCCATCAATTCTGTTCCGGAAGTTCCGTTATAGAAGTTTCTGACAGCATATACCAACATACCGAAAACAAGTTCGGCAACCGCATTGGAATTCTGTCCCGGCGTATTCATTACACACACATTGTGGGCAGTGGCAGCAGCCAGATCCACATTGTCATAACCGGCACCGGCACGAACCACAATCTTTAATTCCTTGGCAGCATCCAACACCGGAGCATCAATGATATCACTACGGATAATCACCGCATTGGCATCTTTCACAGCATCCAGCAATTGAGCTTTGTCCGTATATTTTTCCAGAAGAGCCAGTTCGTAACCTGCACCTTCAACAACTTCACGGATACCTTTCACTGCTATCGCAGCGAAAGGTTTATCGGTAGCAACTAATACTTTTGTCATAATCAATGCTGTTTTTCAAATTCTTTCATTGTAGCAACCAACGCTTCCACACTGCTCTTCGGCATTGCATTATAAAGAGAAGCACGGAATCCGCCTACTGAACGGTGACCTTTGATACCTACCATACCGGCAGCAGAAGCAAATTTATTGAATTCGTCTTCCAACTCCTTATATTCATCGTTCATTACAAAGCAAACGTTCATGATAGAACGGTCTTCTACGGCGGCAGTACCTTTGAACAATTTGTTACGGTCGATTTCATCATACAGGATAGCTGCTTTTTCAAGATTCATCTTTTCAATAACAGCAACACCACCTAACTCCTTATACCATTTCAATGTCTGCAAAGCGGCAAAGATCGGGAACACAGGAGGCGTGTTGAACATAGAGTCCTTCTTGATATGTGTATTGTAATTCAACATTGTAGGAATAGCACGGTCTACATGTCCCAAAGCATCTGTACGGACAATAGCCAATGTTACACCAGCAGGAGCCAGATTTTTCTGTGCACCGGCATAAATTACATCATATTTAGAGATATCGATCGGACGGGAGAAAATATCAGAAGACATATCGGATACCAGACGTACATTCAGATCAGGATCATAACGCATCTCCGTACCATAGATCGTATTATTAGATGTAAAATGGAAATAGTCTGAATCTTCTGCGACTGTATAACCTTTCGGAATATAAGTATAATTAGCCTCTTTTGAAGATGCTACAACATCAACTTCTCCGAATAATTTAGCTTCTTTGATCGCATTAGAGGCCCATGTCCCCGTATCCAGATAAGAAGCTTTTTTGTTCAACAAGTTGAAAGGAACCATACAAAACTGCATGCTGGCACCACCACCCAGAAATACAACCTCGTAACCAGCCGGCACATCCAGTAACTCTTTGATCAAAGCTCTGGCCTCGTCGTTTACTGCAACAAATTCTTTACCTCTATGAGATACTTCAAGAATTGATAACCCTGTACCTGCGAAATTTTCAACAGCTGCTGCTGCATTCTTAATCGTGTATTCGCTCAGAATAGAAGGTCCTGCAGAAAAATTGTGCTTCTTCATATCAATTTCTTTTTAATGTTATATATTATTTAAGTAACGTGTTTTTCGAAAACAGGCGACTAATGTACGAATTTAATTGAAATTTGAAAACTGAATAGTGAAAATTATTAGCAAAAAGCCACTTTTTCCACCCATCCGACAACTTTATTCCAGTTAATCATCAATTTTCAATTATTAATTGTCAATAATCAAAACCGGTCTCCCCATAATTTCTTCATATGTTCGACCAGTTTTTGCTCAGCCGGATTATTTTGCCCTTTCCAAAAGTGCTGATCCTGTACTTCCTTAGGCAAATAGACCTGTTCAACAAAGTTGTTCTTATAATCATGTGCGTACTTATATTCTTTCCCATAGTCCAACTCCTTCATCAAAGTCGTCGGAGCATTCCGCAAATGAAGCGGAACCGGGAGGTTTCCCGTACGTTCAACCAATGCCAATGCATCATTTATGGCCATATAAGCCGAATTACTTTTAGGGCTGCAAGCCAGATAAACCGTAGTTTCCGCCAATATAATCCGTCCTTCCGGCCAACCGATCTTCTTCAGGGCATCAAAACAGGCATTCGCCAGCAATAACGCATTCGGATTAGCCAATCCTACATCTTCCGAAGCAGAGATAACCAACCGGCGGGCAATAAATTCAGGGTCCTCCCCTCCTGCCACCATACGGGCCAGCCAGTAAATAGCTCCATCCGGATCGCTCCCCCTGATCGATTTGATAAAAGCTGAAATAATATCATAATGCATCTCTCCGCCTTTATCATAAGCTGCCGGATTTTCCTGTAACCGGTCAACGACTTTTTGATCCGTTATCTCGATCTTATCCGTTTCTTCTGCCGAAATAACCAGCTCCAATATGTTGAGCAGCTTCCGGGCATCTCCGCCGGAATAACGCAGCATGGCATCTGTCTCTTTCAGGACAATATCTTTATCCTTCAGTACGATGTCCTCTTTGATCGCCTTATTTAATAATGTAAGCAAATCATTTTTATCCAATGATTTCAGTACATATACCTGGCACCTGGACAAGAGCGGACGGATCACTTCGAAAGAAGGGTTTTCCGTTGTAGCTCCAATCAACGTCACCACACCCGTTTCCACTGCATTCAGCAAGGAATCTTGCTGGGATTTGCTGAAACGATGTATTTCATCAATAAACAAAATAGGAGATACCGTATTGAAAAAGCGATTACTTTTTGCCTTTTCAATCACATCACGCACATCCTTCACTCCCGAACTGATAGCGCTCAATGTATAAAAAGGTGCCTCCAGTTTATTGGAAATGATCTGTGCCAGTGTAGTCTTACCCACACCCGGCGGTCCCCACAGAATAAAAGAAGGGACACGACCTGCATCTATCATTTTCCTTAACACGGCTCCTTGCCCTACAAGGTGCTTCTGTCCGATATAATCATCCAGTGTTTTCGGACGTAATCTTTCTGCTAAAGGTTGATTCATCATGCAGACAAAAGTCGGATATTTTATTTACTTTTCAAAGTATAACCAGCTGAAAAATTCACTTACAAATAAATGTTTGAGAACAGAATTTCACAACAAAAGGAAAGCCACAGGGAGTCAAAACCAGAGCGACGCCCCATACAGGCTAACATTTTGTCAATAAAACATTAGAGAACCCAGAAAATTCCCCATAATATCCCCACGTTCCCTAATGCCATTATCCTATATCATTTAATACTTGACAAACTCGAAAGATCACGTACTACTGTCATATCCATAATATTACTGTATATCTCCGTCGTACGTACACTTTTATGCCCTAAAAGTTTCTGCACTGTTGTTATATTCGCGCCATTATATAATAATAATGTAGCATTCGTATGACGGGCAGTATGAAAAGAGACTTTTTTGTCTATATTCGCCATCTTACAAATTCGACGGAGCTGCTTGTTCACATTCGAATTTGAAGAAGCCGGCATATCGAACAAGGTCCACGGATTATTCTTATAACGTTCATAAATCGGAAGAGATTTTCCGTCAAACAATAAGAATAAGGGCAAACGAACATTAACATCCGTTTTGATGGATGAATAGATCAACCAAACCTTATCATCAATAATGAGGAAGTTCTCTCTCGTGATACTGACTATATCCGAAAAACGAAGTCCGGTATAGCAACTGAACAAGAACATATCCAATGTTCGTTGCAGCGTACGGCGGCCTCTCAGGTTAAGGCTTTCCAGCTGTTCCAATTCTTCCGGTGTAAGATGAGTTCGCTTGCTTTCCATATACTTGATCTTGTACTTACGGAAAGGATAGCGGTGCAAATCAAACAGATCTTTATTGATTGCCAGATTGATGTAACGCTTCAAATGCTTCATATGTTTGGCAATCGTATTCCGGTGATATTTATTCACCAACATATAATGCTCAAGATCGCAAAGGAAATTAAAACTCAGATCATTAAAACTCACATCTGTTTTAAATGAGGAAAGAACCTGCAATGTCGAAAAATGATTCTTCAACGTTGACGGTTTCAGATTACTTTGAGTAATCTCATTTTTCATAAACAGAGAAAAAGAAGTCTGACCTGCTTCAGGTTTCTCTTTCAGATCATTCAACGAAAATTCCTTACCGGTATGTACAATTTCCAGTTCCAGCTGTTCTAATTCTGCAATAAAATTAGCCAGATACTGATTTAAAGAGTCCATATTAGGATGGTTCTTCACTGCTTTTCTCTTTGCATCCCACTGAAAAGGCTTGACATAGACCTTTGTCGAAAAATACTTTTTCTGCTTATTCAAGTACGCTTCTACCTGAACCAAAGCTTTACCTTCTGAGTTTAACTGCTTTTTGCGGTTAAATACCAAGTTATAAATTACTTTTTCCATGATATATATTTATTTTCTGAATGAAACACGAAGGAACAATAATTAGTTCTTTCTTATGTCTAAGACAAATTAAAAATTTGTTATTACTTATTTACCGGAGTTCCAAAGAGACAAAATCCCCACCTAGACTTGCCTTAAAAAACAATTGATCCGAATAACTCATTTCTACTATGAGTCTGCAAAGATAAAAGAGACTTACTAATCATAAAAAACAAAAAACAAGAAGAAGCTTTCCGAAATGGATACAAAAAAGCCTTTTTTACTTAATCTGTTCAGAAAGTGAAACACAAAGAATCTATTTTTTTGATGATTGAAAGAAAAAATAAAAAGTGTAGCGTTTACCAATATCCCCATTAAAGAAAACAGTTTTAGCCAAGTTGACAGCCGTGAGTGAAGTATTGAAGAAAAAGAGGTAGAACCACTCCTCTATACAGAGGATAATCAAAGAGTAAGAGTCAAAAGATGAAGAATGACACCTAAATTCATAAAACATAAATTTGTATGAATAAGCAGGAAATGAGAAACTGGTAGGCATCCGTTCGCCATACCTTGCCTATCCGTTGGAAGATAAGCGTATGTTTTTTTCCAAGAATACGTACGGCTTTTTCCCAGACTTAGCTGCGCTATCATGCCAGTACTACTATGTCATCTTGCTAGCGTAGTAGTGTCAATACCATTACCCCGGACAGATTGAGAGATGAATGTAAAAAGAAAGGCTGTACCGTAAAACATAATTACGACACAGCCTCTTATAATTTGTTACCAGTAATTTTATTTACTTATGATTCATTTTTACCGTTCAATCTTCAAAAAACCGATTCTGTATATTCTATCATATTCATAATATCCAAAGAGAATCCTTTATCGGATTAATATTGCGGATTCTGAATCAAAATAGAAGGAGCTAAGTCTATCTCTGCTTGCGGAATCGGTAATATTGTACGATAATCATTATATTTGATTTCTCCGACATATGGATTGACGACAGACTTTTTATTTCTCCAATAATCGAATGACATACTATTTTCTGCCATTAATTCAATACGACGTTCGAACAATATATCATCCAATGTTACACTTTTTACTTCTACATAATCTGAAATACGATTTTTACGCAATGTATTTACATACGAAACTGCATCCCCGTTGGTTTTCAATGCCGCCTCTGCTGCAATCAGGTAAACCTCGGATAAACGTATGATCTTGGGATTGTTTACATAAATATTATTGTCACGTCCCGGATATTTGGCTGGATATACTCCAGGGTTTGCACCCTCTTCTTGATTATCGATCAAACCAGAACGAATATCTTTAGGATTCGCAATCAAATATTTATACAAATCGCTGGATTCTTCAAAGGCACATTCTCCATAACCATCAGAAGAACAATAATAACCAACAGCATTACGCTGTGCATTATAGTTGGTAGTGATAGTCATTTCAAACAATGATTCGGTAGTGTAAGTCAATCCCCATGATTTCAAATAATTATCAATTGTATAAAGAGAGTATTCTTTACAAGCGATAACCTCGTTTGCATCTTTCAATGCCGCTTCGTTGTTTCCATAATAAAGATTTGCACGAGCACGAAGAGCCAGCGCAGCCCAATAGTTGATATGCCCGTTGTTTGCTTCTTTTGTCAACAAAGGAATAGCCGTATCAAAATCTTTCAAAATCTGGTCGTATGTTTCTTTCAATGTTGTACGTGGAGCAACATATCCAGGTTCATACACTTCAAGAGACAACACAAGCCCCGTATTACCTGCATTAATATCATCGGATATTGTCGGAATCTGGCAAAACATACGAGCCAGATCAAAATGAAGTAATGCGCGCCAAGCATACAACTGACCTTTATAATCATTGAATGTAGCCTCATCTTCTTCTGCCACGACTAAAGCATCGGCTGCAGCTAAAGCCTTATTTACATTAGCGATTGCTTTGTAAAAATAATAATAAGCCCAATCAGGAATATCATCTTTTTGAGTAATCGTGTAACGAGATAACGGACCGGCTTGATTGTTATTACTTAATGCTTTAAAATCCGAACCTCTCAAATCGGCATAGATCGCAAAATCGGCACTGTATGTCATACGGTCTTCTGACATCAAATAATAAATTCCATTTACAGCATTGCCAAAATCATCTAATGAAGTAATTGCCTCTTCAACAGGTAGAGATGTTGATGGGTTTTTCTCCAAGAAGTCGCTGCAAGATGTAAATATACTACTGATGAAAGCACCTATTAATAATATCTTTTTCATATACATTTCTTTCTTTTTAATTATAATTCAAAGTTCAAGCCAAACATAAATGATCTTGTCGGCGGTGTATCGACTTGCCGATAACCATTCACATCTACATCCGGGTCAATATAATCGCTTGCACAATAAATCAAGAATGGATTGTTGGCTTTAAAGAATACACGTAGGTTATTGATGTATTTCTTGGAAACAGGAACCTTATAACCGAATGTGATATCACGCATACGAATATTGTTTGTTGATTTAATTGTACGCGAAGAGAAGCGGTCTGACCGATATGGGTTGTTATATATCGGTCTCGGGTTGTCTACTACATCACCAGGAGCTTTCCAATAGTTTCCTGCAACCTCTTTTGACACACTGAAGTTTCCGATACGCATACCATCACTCTGTGACAAGAAATAAGCCGGATAATCAAACAAGCTCGCACCGGTTTGGAATGAAATCATAAAAGATAAATCAAAATTCTTATAGACAAACGTATTTGTCATACCACCAATCCAGTCCGGAATAGCTTTCCCAACAATCGTATTTCCGGCTTTTGTATAATAGTTCGTCACATTGCCATCTTTTACAACCTGACCGTCTACTACCGCATCACGGCTGTTTAATGAAGGATCAATGTAGAATTCTCCTAAACCAGTTTCCGGATTAACACCTAACCACTGTGGCAGATAGAATGTGTGCATAGATTCTCCTTCGCGGAGCAGATACATGTTACCATCACCATACATGATGTCATTACCTTCTGGCAGCGACTTTATTTTATTATTTTGTTTAGTTACGTTGAAATCGGTAGTCCAAGTAAAATCTTTTGTCTGGATATTGGTAGAACCAATTGTAAGTTCTACACCGTTATTTTTGATTTTACCAAGATTTTGCCAGTTAGTACTGAAACCGGTAATATATGAAGTCGGTACTCTAAAGAGCAAATCGGTTGTTGTCTTGTCATAATATTCAAGAGACACATTGACACGATTATATAAGTTCCAGTCAATGCCGATATTGAAGTTTTTGGATTTTTCCCAACCTAGATTAGAGTTACCTGCACTACCCCAATAAATAGCACTGGCATCACCATAACCGCCACCAAAAGAGTAAGTAGCCAAATTGGCATAATAGTCGCTGGGTAAGTTACCATTTGTACCAAAAGAGGCACGTAGTTTCAAATCACTGAATAGAGGATTGTCAGACAAAAAGTCTTCTCCACTAATTCGCCATGCACCAGAAACAGACCAAAAGTTAGCCCAACGGTTATTCTTTCCTAAGCGAGAAGAACCGTCACGACGGAAACTTCCAGACAGATAATATTTATTGTCGAAATCATAATTTACATTGGCTAGTACAGACATGATAGACGAACCGTATGTCGAACTTGATACGTTATAAGGTTGTCCGTTTGCCAATTCCGGAAGTTTGTCTGTCGAATATGATTTGGCTGAAGCCACGGTCAGCAACAGACTACGGTCTTCAATTTCGTAACCAACCAATGCACGGATGTTGTGTTTGTCGAAGTTGCCATTGTAATTTAAAGTGGTAGAGGATGTCATTGTCTTATTCGTATAGTCTGTTCGGTATCCTAAACCATTCAAAGAAGCCCCATTTACACTACTCGGCGCCCAAAATTCACGTTCCTTATTATCAATATAGTCATAACCAAAGATAGTCTTGGCAGAGATTCCATAAGGAAGAGAAACTTCCGCTTCAAAATTTGTCATACTTCGTAACATTTCAGAAGTAACCGTTTCTGCGTTAGGACCAGTTGATTCGCCTAACATCAGGTTGGGATTTGAAATATTTGATTTCAAACCAGCATTCGGATTATATGAACCGTCTTCCAATTTGTTTACAGCTGTTGGATCCATAGAATACAAGATAGAAAGAGGAGAGCTTGTTCCCATTCCTTGCTCCTGGTCATTTTGGTCGCGAAAACCATTGGTATTTGTGAATGATAACATTTGACGGGCGTTAACGCGTAGCCAATCGAAAGCCTGGTGGTCAATATTGATACGTCCGCTATAACGTTCAAAATCACTGCCGGCAACGATACCTTTCGTCTTATTGTATCCGAAACCGGTGTAGAATTTTGTTTTCTCATTACCACCACTAATAGCAACTTGGTGGTCTGTGATCATGCCGTTTCTATATACTTCTTTTTTCCAATCTGTATCAATATCGGAATCATAATTCCAAAAGAAATCAGGCGTATTTTCGTCAGAAAAGGCATTAGCGTCTGCTTCGTTCATGCCGCCTCTGAATATTGCATAGTTCTTGATGCCTTCCCAATAGTATTCTTTTAATTCGGCTGCATTCATCAGGTTGTATTGATTTTTTACTGCCATATTGGTCCAGCCGGTTTCCATATTGTAGGTAATTTTTGTTTTACCTTGTTTACCCTGTTTAGTTGTAATGATTATTACTCCGTTGGCAGCACGGGATCCATACAAAGAAGCAGCAGCGGCATCTTTCAGTACCGTTAAGTTTTCAATATCATCCGGATTGATGGATGATAATACGGATTGAGATTTCAACCCGGAAGTCACATCATTGTTTACAATGGCAACCCCATCAATGACATACAGAGGCTGGCTGGAAGCACTGATCGAACTGATACCACGGATTTGGATTCTTTGGTCAGCACCAGGATCACCGGTTGATCCTCCGACACGAATACCTGCCACTTTCCCTTGTAAAGATTTTACAAAAGACTCTTTTTGTGCTGACAAATCCTCAGATTTGACAACAGAAGCAGATCCGGTAAAAGAAGCCTTTTTCGTAGTACCATACGCAACCACCATCACTTCATCAAGCTGTTGGTTATCACTTTCCAATACAATTTTTAATATTGGCTTAATTACAACCTCTTGGCTTTTCATACCGACATACGAAATCACCAGAGTCTTTGCAGAACTTGGTACATCCAAAGAGAACGCACCATCAAAATCAGTCACTGTACCGACCATCGTACCCTTTACGACAATCGATGCACCAATAATTGGCTCATTATCATCCGCCGAGATAACAGTACCTGTTACCTTCGTCGTCTGAGCAGTCGCCATCCCAATACCTAAAATTAGGCAAAACAAAAGATAAGTCAACTTTTTCATAGACACACTTTTTTATTTAACTTATAAATAACTAATTTGCACTATATTTGTGAATACTTTGCCAAAAACCTATTATAAAACATACCTGAGAGACCGCAAATGTAATAATAAATTTATTATAACAACTAAATTCTAATAACTTTTTACAAAAAAAGGACTGTTAATTAACAAAATAGCAAGTAAATCGGGTATTCCGGAAGTGAAACAGCTGCTGTTATTTTAAGATTTCCGACAAACAGACGATTTAAAATTATCTATTTTTAACCCCTTGCCTTTTACACTTCAGGCTAAGATTTATTTGACCTAAAAACCGCTGGGGACCACCCCGGTAGAAAAGCCTCGCGATTTTTTCGTTTCATTTGCCCCCAAATAAAGATGATGGATTGAAACGCAAAGCAAGTCAAAAAATATCGGCTACTAATTTTCTGTGAAAAAATATAGTCAGTCAAATCCCTCTTTTTTTGAAAATGAGTAGTAAATAAAGTCATTTCTATTTCTGTTCTAGCTAGATAGAAAATACATTGAAAAGATACCCACATGTATATCCTGTTACTTCTTTTAAATCTTTCGCCCTTGATTTTAGATTCGTTTACGCATTTTATACCAAGTTCTGCAAAGACTAAATAAAATCTTAACAAGTCTTATTTTGTCACTTAACTATCTAATTATATTGCACTTGTATATATATGGTAAATTCTATTAGTTTAATAAATAATGTGTGTTTATGATGAAAAAGTTCACTTTTATTCTGCTGTGCCTCGTAATAGGTATAAGCACTGTGGTTGCTCAGAACACGAAAGTAGCAGGTTCTGTTATTTCCGCTGATGATGGGCTGCCGGTTATTGGGGCGTCGATTGTTGTGAAAGGTACAATGGTCGGTACAGTGACAGACTATGATGGTAACTTCACGTTGGAAGTTCCTTCTAACGGTAAAGTACTGATAGTTTCTTACGTCGGTATGCTTACACAAGAAGTACCCGTTTCCCCGAATGTAAGAGTAGTTTTAAAATCAGATACTCAGAATCTGGATGAAGTTGTTGTTACAGCGATGGGTATCTCTAAAGAAAAGAAAGCATTGGGTTATGCTGTCCAGGATGTAAAGGGAGAAAAATTGACTCAGGCCGCCAATTCAAACTTAGCCGGCGCATTGCAGGGTAAAGTTTCAGGTTTGGATATCAAACCGTCTTCCGGTATGCCTGGTGCGTCTTCTCAAATCACGATCCGTGGTGCACGTTCTTTCTCCGGTGACAATACTCCGCTGTATGTAATTGATGGTATGCCTGTAACAAGTACACCTGACGTTGATACGGATTTGCAGAACAATGGTAGTGTGAGCGGTGCCGACTTCGCAAATCGTGCGGTGGATATCGACCCAAACGATATTGAAAGCATCAATATCCTGAAAGGTCAGGCAGCTTCTGCTTTGTATGGTATCCGTGCTTCTAATGGTGTAATCGTTATTACGACTAAAAGTGGTAAAGGTCTGGCTAAAGGCAAACCTCAGATTAGCTTTTCTTCTAACCTGAGTTTCGATGTAATCGGACGCCTCCCTGAATTCCAGAAAACGTATGCGCAGGGAGCTTCAGGAAAATACAGTCCTACTAACAGTTTGTCATGGGGACCTAAAATTACAGACCTTCCTAATGATCCGACTTATGGCGGAAATACAAGTAATGCATATACTAAAGAATATGGAAATCATGAAGGTATGTATTATCAACCTCAACGTGCCGCAGCAGGTTTAGACCCTTGGACTACACCGCAGGCATACGACAACGCCAAAGATTTCTTCGATACCGGCGTAACCTGGAGTAATTCTATAAATGTCGCTCAGGCTTTGGATAAGAGCTCTTATTCCGTTTCTTTGGGTAATACTCACCAGGATGGTATCATTCCTAGTACAGGAATGGACAGATATAATGTAAAAGTAAGTGCAGAAACAAAACTGCATGACAATTGGACTACCGGATTCATCGGTAATTACATTACTACGGCAATCGATAAGGCAGTTACTTCGGGTAACGGTTTGCTGAGAACTGTTTATTCCGCACCTCCAAGCTACGACCTGGCAGGAATCCCTAGCCATATCGCAGGCGACCCTTATACACAAAACTCATTCCGTGGTGCATTCGACCAGGCATATTGGGCGATGGATAATAACAAATTTACTGAAAATACAAACCGTTTCTTTGGTAATGCGTATGCAAACTACAAAACGAAGTTTGGTACGACAGACCATACATTGAATGTAAGATATATGTTCGGTGTCGATTCATATACAACAGACTATGTCGATAGCTACGGTTACGGAAGTAACACCGGAGGCGGTAAAGGCCAAATCGAAAATTACGGTTGGACCAATGCGACCTACAACTCGTTGCTGACAATTAATTATGACTGGAATATCAACGAAGACTGGGGATTGAATGTAGTTGCCGGTAACGAAGTAATCCAGAGCAACAGAGGTAAATATTATGAATACGGAACAGGTTACAACTTCCCGGGATGGAATCATATCGACAATGCAACGACTCAGTCCACTTCATCCGAACACTGGAAGAAAAGAACTGTCGGATTCTTCGGAAACGTATCCGCTTCTTATAAAAACATGCTTTATTTAACCGTGACAGGGCGTCAGGACTATGTTTCAAGCATGCCGCGCGGAAACCGTGCATTCTTCTACCCTTCTGTTTCTGCAGGTTTTATCCTGACAGAACTGGATGCGTTGAAAAACGATGTCGTTAACCACGCAAAGATTAGAGCTTCTTATGCAGAAGTGGGACAGGCCGGTGATTTCCGTGAAAACTTTTATTCTGTACCGACATACGGAGGTGGTTTCTATTCTTTAACTCCAATCCTGTATCCGATTAACGGCAGTAATGGTTATACGCCTTATTACAAAATTTACGATCCGAATCTAAAACCTCAGAATACACGTTCTTATGAACTGGGGACAGACCTGAGTTTCTTCGACAACCTGGTAACATTAAATTATACATTCTCCCGTCAGAATGTAAAAGACCAGATATTCGATGTGCCTTTGGCTTCATCGACCGGAGCCGGCAAGCTAGTGACAAATGGTGGTAAACTTCATACGAACGTACATGAAATCACTTTGTCTTTTAATCCGATCAGAACGAGAGACATAAACTGGGACTTCGGTTTCAACTGGACCAAAATGGACAACTACGTTGACGAACTTGCTCCGGGAGTGGAAAATATCAGCCTGGGTGGTTATGTAACTCCGCAGGTACGTGCTGCTGCCGGCGAAAAATATCCGGTAATATACGGTGTCGGTTATAAGAGAGATGCTAACGGCAATCGTCTGGTTGATGAAAACGGTCTTCCTATTGCCGGTGAAGCACAGGTTATCGGTAAAGTATCGCCTGACTTTATTATGGGCTTCAACACGACATTACGTCTGTGGGATTGTACAATCAGTGCAGTACTTGACTGGAAGCAAGGCGGACAAATGTATAGCAGAACATCCGGTCTGGCAGACTACTACGGTGTAAGCAAGAGAACTGAAAATCGTGAAGGAACTATCATTTTTGATGGTTATAAAGAAGACGGTACAAAAAATGATATTGGCATTACAGGTGCAAATGCGCAGCAAGAATATTATAGTATCCTGAATAATATTGATGAATCTTCAATTTATGATAATTCATTCATTAAACTTCGCGAAGTAGCAGTAAGTTATCCGGTATTCAAAAGCAATTGGATGCAGGTTACTCTGAATGTTTTTGCAAGAAATGTCCTTATCTGGGCACAGGTTCCTGATTTGGACCCGGAGGCCAGTCAGGGTAACAACAACATGTCTGGTGCATTTGAAGACTATTCAATGCCTCAAACAGCCAGTTACGGTTTTGGAGTCAATGTTAAATTTTAATTCGTACGCAAAATGAAAATAAATAAAATAGGAAAGCTGTTAGCTTTTTCATTCCTGACTGCATTCAGCATTACTTCCTGTACGGAAGATGCGATGGACAAGGTTAATAACAACCCGAATAACCCGACAGATGCTCCTGCTAAGTTTCTGATTACAGACCTGGGAGTCAGTACCGGATTTGGTGTAGTTGGCGGAGACTTCTCTCTTTACTCGTCTGTTTACATGGAACATGAAACAGGCATCAGCAATCAGATGTACAGAGCGGAAGTACGCACAGGGGAACCGACTATCGCAACGACCTATAACAATGTCTGGGGAACAGTTTATTCCAATATTAAAAATGCTAAAATAGCCATTCAGAAATGCCAGGAAGACCCTTCCGAACAAGGAAATGTGGTGACTGAAGCTATTGCTAAAATTTATCTGGCCTACAATGCAGCCATTGTTACGGACTTCTTCGGTGATACACCTTTCACCGAAACCGGTATCTTGAATCCTGACGGAACTCCGGCTTATATGCAGCCGAAAATAGATACACAGGAGTTTATTTACACTGAAATTCATAAGAATCTGGACGAAGCCATCACTCTTCTGGACGGCGGTAATGCCAAAGATGAAGGTCTGTCAGGTGCAGTCGGTTCAAAAGACTATATTTATTCCGGTAAAGCCAGTGCATGGTACAAGGCCGCAAATGCGTTGAAAGCACGTTATACAATGCGTCTGCTTAACAAGAGCAGTAATAAGACAAAAGATTTGGAAGATATTCTTACTTATGTAAACAACTCATTCAAGTCTGCTGCCGAAGAATGTAAATTAACTATTTACGATGGAGATTCTCAGGTAAACCCATTATGGGGTTTCAGCTATAGCCGTAACAGTTTTGCAGCCAGCGAAAGCCTGATAGACAAGTTCGTAGAAAGAAATGACCCGAGAGCACCTCAGGCATTTATCGAACCGGACCCGACAGGATATATTGTTTACGGATACGGTGGAGACCAGGCTACTGATATTGAAAGTATCAATTTCGCACCCAACGGGACTCCGGATGAAGTACAGAATATTTATGGTATGTCTATGGCCTTATGGGCAATCACTACTCCTACGCAGTTAATCAGTTATCACGAAGTGAAATTCCTTGAAGCAGAGGCACTTTGCCGCTTAGGAAGAAAAAACGAAGCGGAAGCAGCATTGAAAGAAGCAGTAATTGCCGGATTTGCAAATACAGAAAACATGCTGATAGATGCTACTGAGAATTGGGTAGGCGGCGAAGTAAACCTGGGCGCAGATGTTGCAGAAGATTATTTCGAAAAAAGCGTAAAACCTCTGTTCGCAGTCAATCCTCTGAAAGAAACAATGATTCAGAAATACCTGTCATTCTTCGGTGCGTCAGGCGAGTCTACCGAAGCATATTGCGATTACCGCCGTATGAAAGGCGCCGGTGAAGAATTCGTTGAACTGAAGAACCCGTTAAATACCAACAGATTCCCGTATCGCTTCGGATACGGTGCAGACGATGTTCTTGCCAACCCGGCTATAAAAACAGCTTTTGGTGACGGACAATATGTTTACACTGAACCCGTTTGGTGGGCAGGCGGAAACCGTTGAGAATAGAAAGTAATAAAGACAGGAATAGGGTGTATCGGCGATTACGATACGCCCTATTTTTTTATTGTAACACATTATTATTTATTCCTTTGCTTATGAACAACTTATTGCTTTATTTCTTATATTGGAAGCTGACGAAATCAGCGGCTGATAATTATCGGCCGTATGGTTGATAATTGTGAGCCAATCGGCCGATAATTATGAACCAATCGGTTGATGGTTATCAACCATTGATTACCTGCCGATGTAATTTAAATTAGTATGCATAGTAATCAAAAAGACATAGGGATAAATTGACCAATAGACAGGATACTTTTGAGAAGAAAGTCCGCATCTAATCAATTGATTTGAAATAGATCGATTTCAAATTAGTTAATTAGATGTTTTTCTATTACTTTTGTTCTGTTCACAAAAACAGAAGCAATATGAATACTCCATTTGTTTACGGTCGCATAGCAGACAAAGAAAATTTTACAGACAGGGAACAAGAAGTCAAACTGCTTACTCAGAATTTTAACAGCCTGGTTAATACCGTCATTATATCTCCCCGTCGTTGGGGAAAAACTTCTTTAGTCAATAAAACAGCACAGTTGTTACTGAATTCAAGTAAGGATTATTATATCTGTCATGTCGATATTTTCAATTGTCGGACGGAGGAAGAATTTTATCTTGCTTATGCAAATGCGCTGTTAAAGGTATCGACTTCCGCTTGGGAAGAATTTGTATCCGGTGTCAAAAGATATCTGGGAAAGTTGGCTCCAATCATTTCATTATCAGATACCAGTCAGACTTATGAACTTTCATTTGGCATAACTTTCAAGGATAATAAATTAACTTATGATGAAATACTGGATTTGCCGCAAGCCATAGCTAATGACTCTGGAAAAAAAATAATCGTATGTATTGATGAATTCCAGAATATCAACGAATATGAAGATCCTTTGGCTTTTCAGCGCAAGTTACGCGCTCATTGGCAAAAACAGACATCTGTCTGCTATTGCCTCTATGGAAGCAAACGGCATATGTTGCTGGATATTTTTAATGATTACAGCATGCCTTTTTACAAATTCGGAGATATTCTGTTTTTGCACAAAATAGGTAGAGCCGATTGGGTTTCGTTTATTTCTACACGCTTTACAGATACGGGTAAAAGCATATCTGAAGATTTATGTAACAGCATAGCAGCCAAGGTAAAAGACCATCCCTATTATGTCCAGCAGCTAAGCCAGCAGGTTTGGCTCAGAACTCCCCAAATATGTACTGAAGCTATCATCAGTGAATCTTTTTCAAGTTTGACAGGTCAATTAAGTCTGCTATTTGCAAATATAATAGACACGTTGAGTTCTAAACAGATAAACTTTTTATTAGCTGTGGCAGACGGTGTTGTCAACTTTTCATCCAAAGAAGTATTAGCAAAATATAAATTAGGTACTTCAGCAAATATCAAAAACTTAAAAAAAGCCACCTTGGAAAAAGATTTAATCGATATTCTTCCGGGTAACGTAATAGAAATACAGGACCCTGTTTTTGAGTATTGGTTGAAAAATATTTATACAACCTCACGATAATAAAATACCTATTTAAAGGATAAAGAACGACTTGTAAAACATTAGTTAGTTTAGTTAAATTCATTATTTAGAAGGTAGAATTTGAGTATTATATTTTATAATATCAAATTCTACCTTTTGAATATACAGGAGCTGTAAGAATCTGTATTATAGATATATGTATTGGTTGTGCAATTTATTTCATTGTTGAAATCGGAGTTTACTGTCAGAAAAATAAACATTTCATTTAAAACTAATACATTGATAGTCAGATAATTGTGAGTAACTGAGTTCTGCAAAGACTCTGGTAATTTCTTACGTAGGTATGAAAACTCAGGAAGTCGCTGTTCAGGCTGTTTTGAATATCAGATTAAATTCTGATACTCAAAATATAGACGAAGTTGTTGTAACAGCTATCGGTATTAAACGTTCTGAAAAATCATTGGGTTATGCTGTGTCGAGCGTAGGAGGAGAAGAGATTACCAAAGCGCGTGAAAGTAATGTAGTAAATGCTTTATCCGGAAAAGTTGCAGGTGTACGTATCGGACAGTCCTCTGGTACTGCGGGCGGAGCTGCAAAAATTCAAATTCGCGGAGCTTCCTCTATTGGTACGAACTCTTCACCTTTGTTTGTTGTTGATGGTTTACCTATTGATAATGGCGCTTATAATCCTGATGATATCACAGGAAACGTCGATGCCGGTAACCGTGCCAGCGACATCAGTTCAGATGATGTTGAGTCTATCAATGTCCTGAAAGGGGCAGCTGCAACAGCGTTGTATGGAGCACGTGCAAAAGATGGTGCAATTGTTATCACAACTAAAAAAGGTAGCAAGAACATGAAGACATTCATTACCGTAAATTCTTCTACGCGATTTGAGAACGTAGCTAAATTACCTGAATTCCAAAATGAATATGCTCAAGGTAACTACGGAGAATACAACGTTAAGAGTTTGAACGGTTGGGGACCGAACATTGCTAAAGCTGCTGCCGACGGTATGCAATATAATAACTATAAAGGAGAAAAAGTAACTTTACAAGCATATCCGGATAATGTAAAAGACTTTTACCAAACAGGTATGAGTTATATCAATAACGTATCTGTTGCCGGTGGTGGTGAAAAAGCAGATTTTAGAACCAGCTTCTCTTCTGTTAACCAGAAAGGTATTATACCGGAGTCTGATTATAATAAATATAGTTTTTCTGTAAATGCCGGAATGGATTTCAACTCAAAATTTTCAGCCCGTGTCTCTGCACAATACGTACGTAATGATTCCAAAGGACGTGCCGCACAAGGTTCAAACGACCCGAACTTGTTAGTGCCTCTAGTAAATGGATTGCCAAGAACTGTTGATACACGCGATATTAAAAACAATTGGGTGGACGAATACGGAAAACAAATTACTCTGGATCCTGACGGAAAAAGTAATAACCCTTATTGGATTATCAACAAAAATAAATATACGACAAGAATGGATCGTGTCATCGGCAATATCATTTTGACATATAAGCCTTTCGAAGGATTGACTATCTCAAACAATGCCGGAACTGACTTCTATAACGAAACCAGACGTAAAATATATGCAAAAGGAACTGTTGGCGAAATGGAAGGTAAATTCCAAACATGGGACTTGGCTAATAGAATTGTTAATAACGACTTGATGGTTACATACGAAAAGACATTTGATGATTTCGGAATCAAAGGTATTTTCGGACATAATATCAATCAGCGCGAATGGACTAATAACAATACATTGGCAAATGGTTTGATCGTCGATGGTCTTTATACTTATACAAATGCAAAAGCAACAAGTCCCGTAAACTACTACGAAATCAAACGCCTTATGGGTATTTATTTCGATTTGGGCTTCAGTTACAAAAGTATGGCATTCCTAAATGTAACAGGACGTAACGACTGGTCGTCTACTTTACCTGTCAACAATCGTTCTTATTTCTATCCTTCAGTAAGTGCCGCTTTTGTTTTTACAGAGTTAATGGAAAATAAAGACATCCTGAACTTTGGTAAATTCCGTATAAACTATGCAAACGTTGGTAGCGATGAAAAACCTTATCAGTTGGCATTCCAGTATAAAGCTGTAAACACATATTTTTTGCAGTATAGTATTGTAAACACTTTGCCACATAATGGTTTAGTTGGTTTTACCGGACCGCGTATTTTCCCTCTGGAAGATCTGAAGCCTCAAAATCAATCTGCATTTGAAATTGGTGCCGATCTACGATTTTTTGACAATCGTGTACGTTTAGATGCTACTTATTACCGTAATGTAACAACAGATCAGATTGTTTCTATAGATGTACCTCGTTCCACCGGTTATTTTACAAATAATATCAATGCTGGTAAATTAACGAACAATGGTGTTGAAATCAGTCTTGGATTAACCCCAGTCCGTACACGTGACTGGAAATGGGATTTGGACATAAACTTTGCATCTAATAAACAAACTGTAAATGAGTTGGCTGAAGGAATGACAAACTATACATTGACTTCCGGATGGAGTGGTTTACAAGTAAAGGCACAGGTTGGCGAGTCATTCGGATTGTATGGAACAGGATGGAAACGTGATGACCAGGGAAACTTTATTATCAACGAAAAAACAGGTTTACGTGAAACAGAAAACAATGTTCGTTTAGGTGATATCTATCCTGATTTTACAATGGGTATCAATAATAGTCTTTCTTATAAAGGATTCAACCTTAGCTTCCTAATTGATATTCGCCAGGGTGGAAGTCTTTATTCAGGAACAGTTTCTTCTTTAAGATCACTCGGTCTCTCTGCTGAAACAGCTGTAGGACGTGAAGATCAATACATTGAATCAGGAGTTATTATGAATGCGGATGGAACTAGCCGTCCAAATGATGTCCCTGTTAAAAATATGCAGGACTATTGGAGTCATATGGCAAAAACATCTAATACAGAAGGCTGTGTTTTTGATGCTTCTTATGTAAAACTGAGAGAGTTAACGTTCTCCTATTCATTACCCAGAAAATGGTTTAAGGATTTCTTTATCAAATCTTTGGATCTAGGATTTGAAGGTCGTAATTTATGGTTGATCAAATCTCATGTTCCCCATATTGATCCGGAAGCGAACTTCTTTGGTACGGCTGAAATTGGTGAAGGTGTAGAATTCAACAGTATTCCTGCAACACGTAGCTTCGGATTTAATTTGAAACTGACGTTGTAATTAATTCATTATTTCAACTAAAATTAAACAGTAAATAAAATGAAAAATCTAATAAATATATATATACTTCTATTGCTGGTTGTTTGCAGTACACTCAGCAGTTGCAGTGATTGGTTAGATGTAAACAATAATCCGAATACAGCAGAGAAAGTGGAAGCAGGGTATTTGTTCAACTATGCTGCTGTTAACTGGTCCGGTAATCGTATTGGAGGTGACTCTTACATTCCTTTCTCACAATCCATTCAGTCGCAAGCTGACGGAGGTGACAATTATGGTGGTTGGGGCGAAGCTTATTATGTTATCAGCACGTATAGCTTAGGAAACACATGGGTTAGTTACTATTCCGTATGTGGTAACAACCTTCAATTGGCCATACAACAAGCACAAAATAGTGTTCCGGAAAATAAAAATGCAGAAGCACAGTGTTTAATACTGTTAGCTATGCAGGTTTATGAAACAACTATGATATATGGAGATGTACCTTTCTCTGAAGCATGGAAGAAAGAAATTAAATATCCGAAATTCGATGATCAGAAAGATGTCTTAAATGGTGTTATTGATATGCTGGACCAGGCACTGGCAATGATTGATATCAATGATAAAAACTGCATTGACGAATATGACCCTTATTTTAAGGGAGATATGTCCAAATGGATAGCGATTGCTAATTCTTTTAAATTCCGTACATTAATGGTTATGGTGGATGCAGATCCCAGCAAAGCCGATGATATCAAAAAGATGATGGATGAAAAGAAAATGATCACTTCTGCAGCAGGAAATATGGAATTCCAATATTCCGAAACAGCAGGAAATGAAAATCCTAAATATGGAATTCTGGCAAAGTATACCGGAGGTATCAATACTATGTTTTTTGCACATAACAATGTATTTAAACCAATGGAAAAATACGCAGACTCACGTATTCCACGCTATTTCGATCCGGGACATGATGGTGTATTCAGAGCTCTTGACACCCGTCAGGATGCAGAAGATGACGAAGACGGAAATATTTACTCATCAGCTATCAGTTCCTATCTATATAGAAAAGATTGTCCGGATGTTCTTTATTCCTATCAGGAACAATTACTTTTGGAATCAGAAGTGTATGCCCGTGGTATCGGTGTAACTAAAGATTTGGCTAAAGCGAATGAATTATTCCAGGCTGGTGTGCAGGCGGCATGTAACTATTATAAAGCAGATACAGAAGCAACAAAAACATTTTTATCTAAATTACCAGATTTGTCTAAATTATCAGAAAGTGAAGCTCTTTACGAAATTCATATGCAACAGTGGATTGATTTGATGGACAGACCTCTTGAAGCGTTTGTTCAATGGCGTCGTTCCGGTACACAAGGCAATGAAGTTCCTGCTCTGACTGTACCAGCAGAAGCATCATCTAAAGATTTGATTCGTCGTTGGGAATATTCTCCAGACGAATTAAGCACAAATCCGAATGCTCCAAAAGATTCACCTAAAATATGGGATGCGATGTGGTTTGATAAATAATCTATATTATAATTTAATAAAAAGCGAGGATGACTATATGACATTCTCGCTTTTTTATTTTCTGTTCAAAAGAAATCTTTTTATTCCTTATACGAAATAAAATCACTATTTTTGCAAAAAGTTTTACTTATAAGTAATGGGTTATGAAGATCCCGGAGTTTTATAAAAGAGAGTTATATCTTGATCGTATCAAGCCATTTGTAAATACGCAGATGATAAAGGTGCTGACCGGACAACGTCGTGTCGGGAAGAGTTTTCTTATATTCCAATTAATGGACTATATACGCTTGTCATATCCTTCTTCAGACCTTATTTATATCAATAAGGAATTATTCGAGTTTGATGGTTTAAAAGATTATTCTGATCTGGTAAATTATGTAACTCAAAAACGTAATAATCTGAATGATAAATGTTTCCTATTTATTGATGAAGTGCAGGATATCACAAACTTTGAGAAAGCACTACGGCATTTTTTTGCGGAAGGTAGTTATGATGTATATTGTACCGGTAGTAATGCGAACATGCTTTCCGGTGAGTTGGCTACTTATTTAAGTGGCCGTTATATTGAATTTAAAGTATACAGCCTTACTTATAACGAGTTTTTACAGTTCCACAAACTGGAAGATAGTTCTGACTCTTTTACGAAGTTCTACAAATTTGGAGGATTACCCTATCTGATCAATCTCCCTTTCAATGAGTTATTAGTATCAGATTATCTCAGAAGTATTTATGATACGATTATTCTTAAAGATGTAGTAAATAGGTACAACATCAGAAATGTCAGACAATTGCAAGACTTAACCATATATCTGGCTGATACGATAGGAAATCTGTTTTCTGCAAATAAAATAAGTGAATATCTTAAATCCCAACGTGTTGATTTACCTCCAAAGACGATATTAGAATATCTAACCTATTTAAACAATGCTTATTTTGTAAAAAGATTACGACCTGCTGATATTCAAGGAAAACGCCAGTTCCAAATCGGAGAAAAGTATTATTTTGAAGATTTGGGCATACGACACGCAATACGTCCTTTCAGACCTAACGATATAGGACAAGTATTGGAGAATATCGTTTGCCATCACCTTCTTGTCAATGGTTATAATCTTTCGGTCGGAAGAGATGGAGATAGAGAAATTGATTTTGTCGGTGAGAAAGATGGTGAAAAAATATACGTTCAGGTAGCCTACTCTGTTATGGACCCAAAAACTCATGAAAGAGAATTCGGAAATCTATTGGCTATTAAAGACAATTATCCCAAAATGGTTATTACAATGGATGAACTGGAGGGTAGTTCTTATGAAGGAATAAAACAAATTCCAATACGGAAGTTTTTACGAGAATTCAAGTAATTTTTTCTATCGATTTATATACAGGAATTAGATATTCCTATCTTTTTTAGGTAGAATTTGAGTATTAGTTTTATAATATCAAATTCTACCTGTTTTTGTATATAAAAAATATTAAACAACTGGTAATCAGATATTTTATAATATGTTTGTTTGATAAAAAGAGATTGAATAAGCTTATTATAGCAAAAATAACCGAATTGTCTACTATTTGTAAATAGCTATTAATCAGTGTATTACAACTGACTAAGTTCTGCAAAGACTCTGGTAGTTTCTTACGTGGGTATGAAGACTCAGGAGATCGAAGTAAAATCTAATTTAAGAATCCTAATGCAGACTGATAATCAATCTCTTGATGAGGTTGTTGTAGTTGCATATGGTACTGCGAAGAAAGAATCATTTACTGGTTCTGCCGAAATCATCAAAAATGAAAAGATCGAAAAGAGAACCGTTGCTAATGTTAGTAAAGCATTAGATGGACTAGTGGCCGGTGTACAGACAACATCGGGTTCCGGACAGCCGGGGTCTGGTTCTTCTGTCGTAATTCGTGGTTTCGGTTCTATCAAAGCTTCTCAAAACCCGTTGTATGTGGTAGATGGTATTCCTTATGACGGTAATATCAATGCAATCAATCCAAACGATATCGAGTCGATGACTGTATTGAAGGATGCATCTGCCGGTGCGTTGTATGGATCTCGTGGTGCAAACGGGGTTGTGATGATTACAACTAAAAAAGGTAAGGATGGTGCTTTACTTGTCAATTTGAAAGCAAATTGGGGTATTGCTTCACGTGCTATCCCCAGATATGAGACAATGGATGAAAGAGGTTATCTGGAAACGATTTTCCAATCATATAAAAATGATCAGATTGCAAGTAACGGATTATCTCCTGAAGCAGCAGGTGTTGCTGCATTAACAGCTATGGGAAGCGGAGCTAAAGCTATCTTTGGTACTAACCAGATGTATAATCCGTTTAACTTTCCTATTGCAGAACTAATTGATCCGGTTACAGGTAAGGTCCGTTCTGATGCAACATTACGTTATCATGAAGATTGGATGGATGAAGCTACAGCAAACAATCCGTTACGTCAGGAATATGTATTGAACATGTCCGGTTCTCAGAATAAAACAAAATACATGTTTTCTTTAGGCTACCTGAATGAAGACGGTTTGTTGAAGACTACTAACTTTCAACGTTACACGGGTCGTATCAATGTGGATACAGAATATAAAAATTGGCTGACCGCTGGTTTGAGTACAAACTTTGCCCATACGAAGAGTAACACTTCTCAAACATCTACTTCTGCTTCATCAAATATTTTCTACTCGGCTCAATTGATGGCTCCTATTTTCCCTGTACATCAATTGGATGAAAATGGACAAATTATGTATGGCGCCGATGGTGCACCTATGTTTGATTATGGTTCAACTCGTCCCGCAGGAGCAAATGCCAATTTTAATAGCATTGCAACTTTGTTTGATGACAAATACGGAACAAACGACGATAACGTAAGTGGACGTACTTATATCAGTTTGGGTGATTTGAAAGACGGTCCTCTTCAAGGATTGAAATTGACAGCGAACTTCGGTTTTGATTATGTGAACCGAAATAACTTTACTTATTATAATCCTTATTTCGGAAATGCAGCCAGTGTAAAAGGTATGCTGGCCAAGTCTAACTATCGTTATTTCAGTTACACATTCAACCAATTACTGACTTATGATAGAAAGTTCAATGACAAACATCACATTGACTTTTTAGCCGGTCACGAATATTATGATTACGAAGTGAGTTCTTTGAGTGCAACCAAGTCCGGTTTCCCATTCGGAGGTATCTATGAATTAGCTGGTGCTACTACTATCACAGACGCTAGTTCTCTAAAGGATTCTTATACGATCGAATCTTATTTGTTCAGAGCAAACTATGATTATATGGACAAATATTATTTGTCGGCCAGCTTCCGTACAGATGGTTCTTCTCGTTTCAACAAAGATTATCGTTGGGGTAAATTCTGGTCGGTCGGTGCAAACTGGCGCATGAATAACGAAGCATTCCTAAGCGATGTGGACTGGTTGAATAATCTGTCAGTGAAGGCTAGCTATGGTGTTCAGGGTAATGACAACGTCGGTACATTATATGCTTGGCAATCTTTCTATGATTTAGGTTGGCCTAATGCCTCCATGAGTGGTGCATTAGTATCTTCTCTTGAAAACACGAATTTGAAGTGGGAACAAAACGGTAATCTGAACGTGGGTGTCGAAGCTAAAGTATTCGATCGTTTCTCAGCATCTATCGAATGGTACAACCGTAAAACAACGGATATGTTGCTCGATTACCCGATGGCTTCTTCTTTAGGTTTCGACAGTTATTTGAAAAATATCGGTAGCATGCGCAACACTGGTTGGGATATTACGTTAAACGGTCGTTTGGTCAACACGAATGATTTTACCTGGGACCTGACCTTGATGGGATCGACTATCAAGAATAAAGTATTGCATTTGGCTGATAAACCAGAAATCATTAGCGGAAACTATATCATAAAGGAAGGTAAAACGATTAACTCATTCTATACAGCAAAATCTGCCGGAGTAGATCCCGCGACAGGTAGCCAATTGTATTGGGTTTGGGATACGGATGAAAATGGCAATCCGGGAGAACCTTACATCTCTTCCAATATAAACAAAGCTACAGCTTCTAAACAGATTATGGGTAGCCGTATTCCGAATTTGTACGGATCATTCACAAACGATTTCAAATATAAAGGTTTCGATTTAAGCATCATGTGTACTTATTCGATCGGTGGTAAAGTGTTGGATAGCGTATATAATACCTTTATGTATGGAAACTATGTCGGACAAGCCAAACATAAAAACCTGGAAAGGGCATGGAAACAGCCGGGAGATATTACCGACATACCTAAAATTGAAATTGGTAAAGCGTATCCTATCACAGACGCCGATTTGATCAATGCTTCTTATTTGGCGATTAAAAATATCACATTAGGTTATTCTTTGCCGACCAGATTGACAAAGGGAATGTTCATGAAAGAGATACGCTTCACGGCTACAGCCGATAATCTGGTGTTATTCTCTCATTTGAAAGGTATGGACCCGCAATATAACTTCAGCGGTGGTACTACATTTGTTTATACACCTTCAAGAACTATTTCTTTCGGTGTAGATGTTAAATTTTAAGCAGAACCAGTAAAATATAAATACGAAAAAAAATGAAAAAAGTAATATATATATTATCTGCTGTCGGATTACTTACTTTGGGAGCATGTAACGACCAATTGGAAACAAATCCGACCGATAAAGTCAGCGGAACAATTATATTTAGCGATGCCAATGGTGCTGAAACGGCGATGAATGGTATTTATCGTGCTACTTATGTAGCTGGTTGGGGTACAGGTTGGGCTGACGAAAATCCCGGATTTGTCGGTGTCTATTTAGCTGGCGATTTGATGGGAGAAGACCACCTGATGCTTGGACAAGGACAAGGCTGGTTTTATGAAGATTACCGTTTTAATGTTCGTCAGGATTATACACATAAGCAAGGACGTCCATATCAGTTCTGGAATCTTCATTATACGCTGATCTCAAATGCCAATTACATTATCGCCCAAGCACCGGATGCCGGAGGTGATCAGAATCTTTTAAACAGCGTTGTAGGACAAGCCTATGCCATGAGAGCACTCTCTTATTTCCAATTGATCCAGTTGTATCAACAGACTTATAAAGGAAATGAATCGGCTCCCGGAGTACCTTTATATACGGAACCGACTACAAGCTCATCTGAAGGTAAACCGCGTGGTACTGTGGAAGATGTCTATAAACAGATCAATTCAGATTTGGAAACAGCCATCTCGCTATTGAAAGATTGTGGTGTTGAACAAAAACATCCATCTCATATCGACTATTATGCAGCGAACGGAATCAAGGCACGTGTTTGCCTCGTTCAACAAAATTATGAAGGCGCACTAGCTGCTGCCAAAGAGGCTTTGAAAAAGCCGGGATTGCAAGCTGTTCTTCCTGTTAGTTCATTAACCGGATTTAATAGTGTAAAAAATGCCGATGTATTGTGGGGTGTAGAAGTTATAGCAGATCAAAGTCAACATTTCGCCTCCTTGTTCAGTCACATGGATGCTGATGCTGAAGGAATGTATGCTTCAGGTGCAGAAAAATGTGTTTCCAGTTGGTTATACAACAATATGCCCGAGACAGATGAACGGAAATCTTGGTGGAGAGGTGACCTGAGTGAAGACGAAATAGTGAGTGGTACATCCATGTTGCCTTATTGTCAGGTAAAATTCAAGTTTGCAAATGTAACCAGCCGTACCGGTGATTATATTTATATGCGCGGAGAAGAAATGGTGCTTATCGCCGCAGAAGCAGAATGTCACTTAGGACATTATGCTGAAGCACGGAAGTTAATTTCACAATTAGGAAGCGTACGCGACAGCAATTATGCGGTTCGTTTGGCAAAATTCTCCGATTCTAATTCTTATAATCAGAATACAGTAGCTCCGCTGCAGACTCTTATGGATGAAATCTTATTCCAGCGGCGTGTGGAATTATGGGGCGAAGTAGGACGTATATTCGATTTGCAACGTTTAAAACTGGGCTTCGATCGTGATTATAGCGGTTCTAATCATACCGAATTGGTTAAGAATGTAGATACAAATGCCGGTTCCAATGCATTCATAATGACATTACCCCAATCGGAAATAGACGGTAATGCCAATATCAACGCATCCGATCAGAATCCATTCTAATGACATGTTTAATAATTAAGCAATAGAAATATGAAATCAAATATATTCAAATCGTTATCCTTGCTGATTCTAATGGCAATGGCATTCGTTGGTTGTTCAGAGCATGATGGTGTCGTTTACAGTGGAGACAGTGCAGTTTATGCTTTTGCCGGAGCTACACAGAAAGTCGAAATGTTAGCAACGGATGGAAACAAGATCGTTGTTCCTGTCTATCGCGGAACAACACAGGGAACTTCTACTCTTGAACTGACCTTTACTCCTGCCGAAGGAATTGAAGAGTTGTTTACATTGGAAAATCCAACTCTGACGTTCGAAGATGGAAAATCTGTTGCAGAAGCAGTTATTACTTATAAAGATATCAATTTATTGGGAGTAACAGACCAATATGTTTTAACTTTAGGATTTGATGAAGCTAAAGCCTCTCCTACTAACGTTAATTCTATCACGGTAAAAGCTCAACGCAAGTTAACCTTTAATTCAATAGGTACAGGAACGTTCACATCCAATATTTTCGGAGAATCCTGGCCACAAGTTATTGAGAAAGCTGCTGAAGCAGATGTATATCGGTTACCGGATTGTTATGTGGAAGGTTATCCCATCATCTTCTCAACAGATGCAAATGGAGAAATAGATAATATTGCAATACAAGAAACAGGATATAAAGATGATACTTACGGTATGACTTCTTTGTATTGTACCGGTACAGAAAAAGTTGGAAATAAATATAATATTTCGGCATTCTTTGTTGTCTACTTAAATGGAAAGTTAGCTCAATATACCAATGAAGCTGTTGAAATACTGGAATTTCCGGAATAACATATAACATACATTAATATGAAAAAGATACTGTTTTATTCTACTTAAGTAAGACAGTATCTTTTTTGTTTTCTATTGAATCAACAACATTTATAAACTTGATACAAATGAGAAAATTCTATTCATTAGTTTTACTGATAATCGCTGTAGCCTCTTCTCTCACGGTTTCAGCACAAGGTTTGAAAGGTTTTAAACTTAAAAACGGACTTTCTGTATATATATGGGAAGATAGTACGAAAAATGATGTGTTTGGTTTAGTCGGAGTAAAAGTTGGTACGGTAAATGATCCGGAAGACTTAACAGGACTGGCACATTACCTGGAACACATGATGTTTAAAGGCACCCAATCGATCAGTTCTTTGAATTGGGAAAAAGAAAAACCTTTATATGAGCAAATCATTACCAAATATGATGAAATGGCCAATGAGCCAGATCCTGTAAAAAAAGAAGCTATCTCACTTGAGATTAATAAACTGACAGTAGAAGCTGCCCAATATACGGCCCCAAATGAATTTGCAGGACTGACTGAAAATATGGGAGGTAAGATGCTGAATGCAATGACCGGATATGATGAGACAATGTATTTTAGTTCGTTTCCTCCCTCACAACTATATAAGTGGCTCGATCTGAATTCAGAACGTTTTATCAATCCGGTTTTCCGTGCATTCCAGCCAGAATTGGAAACCGTTTATGAAGAATTTAACAGAAGTCAGGATATGCAAGGATCATTACAGCAGGATTTTATGTTGAAACATATTTTTCCCGGTCATCCCTATTCCAGGTCAGTATTAGGTTTACAGGAACACTTAAAGAATCCTCGTTTAGGAGGTTTGGTAGACTTCTATAATAATTGGTATGTCCCGGAAAATATGGTTTTAATTCTGGTCGGAAATGTCAAACTTAAAGAAGCAATGGGATTAATCAATGATCGTTTCGGCCGTTTAGAAGCTCAAAAAAGTCCGGAACGAAAAAGCTATCCGGAGATGGAGATCAAAGGTCGCACTGAATATAGTGCTAAAATGGGAGATTTTCCAACTTTAAGATTAGCTTTTAAAGGTGTTCCGACAGGACATACAGACGAACTGGCTCTTACTATTTGCGTAAATATGTTATCCAACCGCAATCGTACCGGGCTACTGGATAAATTATCTTTGTCCGGAGATGTTCTGGGAGCAGATGCAGGCCTGATCAATTTTAAAGAACAAGGTCGTATATTAATACTCGGAATCCCTTATTACGATGTGAACCAGCGTCGTTTTGAATCAATAAAATCACTCGAGAAAATGTTGCTTGCAGAAATCTCTAAAATACAGAAAGGAGAATTTGATGAAGAATTATTTAACTCTGTCAAAGCTACTCTCATTCGTGATTTTGATCTTTCTTTCGAATCTTCCTATAATAAAGCGCAAAAAATATTATCTACATTCATTTGCAATGAAGACATTAGTAATGTATTGAATTATAAGGAAAAAGTAAAAACAATCAGTATAGATCAGGTAAAGGCGATTGCGAATAAATATTTCAATAAAAATTATATTGCCTTGAACTATCAACCGGGAAAAGCACCTAAAGCTGAAAAGTTATCCAAGCCCAAATATGACCCGATCAATCCGGAACGCGGAGTGATATCACAATATGCTGAAAAATTCCGTAAGCTACCGGTTCGTAAAGTTGATCCGGTTTATGAAAAGTTCGATGCTGTCCAGGTCAAGAAAGTCAATGAACGCTCTCGGCTATTCTATACACAAAATAAAGAAAATGCTATTTTTACACTGACTTTGAAATATGGAGTCGGAACTCATGAAATGCCACAGTTGCAATATGCCGTCGATTTGATGAACAATGCCGGTATTATGGGAGCTTATGAACCGCAAGCGTTAAAGCAGGAGTTCAATGCCCTAGGCGCAGTTTGTAATTTTGGTGTAGATGACAATTACCTTTATGTCTCTATGTCTGGTTACGAAGAAAATCTTGAAGCTTCCTGTAATTTGCTGACTCGTCAGATCCTTATGCCCAAACTTGATGAGAAACAATTAAATAATATGATTGGTTCTGCTTATCAGATGCGCGCTATCGAAGAAAAAAATGAAAATTTGTTGGAAGGAGCCTTACATGACTATTTACTGTATCAAAACAAATCCGAATATCTGGATCGTATGCCATTGGAAGATATTATCAATCTAACAATCAGCAGTCTTACAGGAGAATTCAATCGGGCCACAGATTATGAAGCAGAAATTCATTATGTGGGTTCAATGCCTTTCAATGATGTTTACGATGTTTTAAGCAAGAACCTTCCTTTGAAAGCTACAGAAAAGACAAGTAACTCACCTGTTGTAAAGGATCGTGTTCAATATAAAGAAAATACGATCTATTTCGTATCCGATAACGATGCATTGCAAAGCAAGATTTATTTTTATGTCGAAGGTAATCCTTTTAAGGTTGAAGATGACGTTTATTACAAAGCTTTCAACAAATATTTTGGAAGCGGATTCGGCGGATTGGTTATGCAGGAAGTTCGTGAATACCGTTCTATGGCTTATACCGCAGATGGTGGAGAAATCACGCCACCTCTGGCTAATAAAAATGCCTACTTCGAAGGATATATCGGTACCCAGGCAGATAAAACGATAGACGCAATTGATGTCTTTATGAATCTATTGACAGAAATGCCTGAATATGCAGACCGCATCAGTGGCATAAAAGATTATTTGAGGGAAGGTCTTCAAACGGCTAAACCGGATTTCCGTTCAAGAAGCCAAGTGTATGAAGCATGGAAGCGTTTGGGTTATACCGAAGATCCTGCCAAAACACAATTACCTAAAATCCAGAATTTATCATTTGAGGATGTTGTAAAATTCTATCAACAAAACGTAAAAGGCCGCCCGGTTGCTATCGGTATAATAGGCGACCCCAAACGAATTAATCTGGATGAGTTATCGAAATACGGAAAAGTCATTCGGATAAATAAGAACAAACTTTTTTCTTCCAAATAACAGAAAATCAACTAATATTACTAATAAAAAAGCCGCTTAAAAGCGGCTTTTTTATTTAGCGAACTTCACATCTATCCCTTTATCCTCTTTCGCTTTCAGTCCTAACACCCTGCCACCGACTTTCACCTTTCCGGTAATAAACTCCGGAATATTATATGACATCATAAAACGGTCATAAAAGCCGGTATCTTTCTGAGGCAATAAAAACGGTTTGCATGCATTTCCTTTTTCATCTATATAAGCGATATAAGGACGTGTATATAATCCATCCATCCGGCGACTGCTGAATATAACCCAACGGCTATTGCTACTCCAGGAATGAAAACTTTCCACATCATTGCTATTCAATATATCTAATGGTATGCTTTCTCCTGTTGACAAATCCGCCATCTGCAAATCCGCATCTTTATGCCAGATTGAGAAGTTTCCATAACCCGAGACTGTATACATTAAATATTTCCCGTCCGGAGATACCCGGGGGAAAGAAGCACTCTGACCTGAAACTGCTGCATTATATAAAGTATCTACCTTTGAACCGAAACTCCGGCTGTCAGGATCGAATCCGATAGCACATAAATTATATTTAATCTCTGAAAACTCTTCCGGAATAGGACGTGCCGGAGCCGTACAGAAATAAAGAGTTTTTCCATCCGGAGAGAATGTCGGAAAAGTTTCAAAAGCATCTTTGGAAAACAACTTAGCCGTAGTTACAATCTCATGTTTTTTCACATCATAGACAACAACGTCCGACGCCTCATCAAACACTTCTATACGGTTCCTGTCGTTGGCATGGAAACCCTGTTTGGTGTTGTTTACAGAAAATGCCACATATTTTCCGGAAGGATGCCAGGAAGGATAGACCAAAGAGGATATTGTCTGCTCGGTTTTCGTGTTCAGTTTTTCTATCTTATCGCCATCTATCAGAAGAGTTCCCGGATATGTTTCACGCATATGGAAAAGCATCTTATCCGGATTCTGCATGCAAAATGAATGACAATTCACACAGTTCCTGCCACTCATCTTATTCTCGATAATAGGCATCTCGGTATAATTCTCCAGGTTACGCTGATAAAGTCCCATTTTATTCCATAAAGTGTATCCCGGTGCAATCAGACGGTAAGCTATATAAGGATCGACCGGTTCTGCCGCCACATTCCATTTAACAGGAGCATATTCCACCCATTTCCCTTTATCTTTCACCTGAACAACAACCTTTACCTCATTTCCTGCCGCAGACGATAATAGTTTTTTCCATTTAGAAACAGGAAAAACGAACTGGTTATCCTTCGCCTTCACTCTTATCTGCTGATCCGAGAATGACAGAACAGCACGTGCATCTTCAACAGGAGTCTCCAAAGAGAAATTCAGCGGAGCGATATTTGCCGGTATCGTTATATCGGTGTAATCCGGGAAGATAGCAGGTCTTTCGCTTAACGTATCACTCACCTGAACCGAATCCGAACAAGAAAAAAACAAGGCCAGCAATGCTATATATTTATAATTTCCATTCATATCCCATTCCTTTATTTAAACATAAAATAAAACCAGTAAGTATCTCCGTAAGCCCTGCGCAACAGTCCGGGAAGGGCACTCTTATTATTCCGGTTCGCCAGAACCTGTTTCTTGTATTCTGCAAAACGTTGCATGACGGAGGGAGAGATATCAAAACGTTTCCAATAATCCGGTTCCGCTTCCGACAACGTGATCACTGCTTCCTGGAAAGACTTCGGCAACACAGGGAGCACCTCCGTTCCATAATAAGTTTCGACCAGTCCTTTGAAACCATCCATATTCTTTGCCAATAAAAGAAAGGCTCCCAGATATTCGATGGCCGCTTTATTTTCCGGATTGGCTTCAGCGATCATACGCATGTCTTTTTCGATATAGTTTATCTCTGAAAGATAGTTCTCTTTCGGTAAACATTTGCGCCTTGGTCCCAGCACCGGATCCTGCTCTACAGCAGCATCATTGTATAAAAATTTACGATGTTCACCGGCCCATTTTTTATAATAAAATGTATTCTCCAATATATTCAGATACTTCTCCGCCACCGGATATTCCCCATAAATAATATTTGTCTGAACAAGTCTCTTTAACATACGGGGATTCCCCTCTCCTATGGCTGTTGCATATGCTTCAAAAGCCATTTCCTGAGCCATCGCCGGATTTCCCATGGCAAAAGCAATATCACTCAATAAAGAGGATATCTGCTCTGTTTTATTCCATCCGACCATTATTCCCTGCGGTCCTCTCTGGTCAAAACTGAATAAACGATCTGCCAACTCTCCTTTTTGAGATAATGCCAGATTCAAAAAACACATATTCAGATAATTAGTCAACGTGCCTTGACTGCTTTCCACTATTTTATCCCATTGTTCCGTCCTTGCATAATAGTCGAGTTCTTTCACTTTGGCTGATTTCTTATCTCCATATTCAGGTATTCCCCACCAGCATAATACAAATAAAAGGATTACCTGAAAGATTCCGCCGGCAATCAGGAGTTTTTTACTGGTATCTTTCTTCCTTTTCCTCAACAGAAAAGCGACAATCAGGATCAGAGGTAACGAAATCCATGAATAATAGATGACAGTTTTCGGTTCCAATGCAGTATGATAGTAAGCATCCGGCAAGAAAGCAAAACGATATTCCCCCAGCATCGAGAAATAGACACTGCAGACCCCGCAAAGAAGAGCGAGAACAACAGAAAATAACGACCAGTAAAACCGGGGAGTTTTATTAAAGAACTCATATACTACCACCGACAAAGCAAACAAACATGCTACAGACCCGGCCAGTCCATAAAGCAAAGGTGTTATAATGATCTCTGCTATCATCCGCCATTTGTCTGTCGATATACAAAGGCAGAAATACAAAGCACAAAGCATCATGTTGAATGCTATCGTTCCAAAAACCAGATAATTAAAATCAAAATGGAGGAACATAATCAAAACAATCGGGATCAGATAAAGCAGGAAACAATTCGTGTCCGGAGCGATCCGGCGAACAATCCCTCTCATTCCTAATCCGGTTAACAGCAACAGTCCCGCAGTAATTCCGGCACCGGCATAGGGATAGATAAAAAACTGCACCAAAAACTCAGATAAGGTTAACGCAAACCCGCCAGGCATAGCCAGTTTCTCTGAAATATACTCACCGGTAAATTGAAATAACTGACTTTGTTCGATAAAAAAGAAATGGAACTTACTATATTCCTGAAGAAAAATGAACAAAGCAGCCAATACAACCAACCAGAAAGCTGTGACTTTCAATTTCATGGTATTATATTTTAAGCATGTTTAATCAATTCAAAACGTTTATCAACACACGAAGGTAATTCATGCGGATAATGAGTGACGTAAATCAATGTCTTTCCCGGCCGTTTACAAAACTGCTCAATGATACGGGCAGCCTTCCGTTTATTACTGATATCGAGTCCGTGCAACGGCTCGTCCAGAATAATTAAATCCGGATCTTTCACAAAAGCCCGGGCCAGCAAAGCCAATCGTTGTTCTCCGGAAGACAATGTCAGGAACGAACGGTCCTTCAATTCTTCAATCCCAAATACACGCATCCAAGCCAAAGCTATAGACTGTTGTTCTTCCGTACATTTACGATACAATCCGATAGAATCAAAAAATCCGGAACCGACGATATTTAAAGTGGGCACATTCTCCATATAAAAGAGATGCATCTCCGGAGAAACATATCCTATCCTCTTTTTTATATCCCAGATACTCTCACCCGATCCCCGTTTCCGGTCAAACAAATATAAGGTATTTGCGTAAGATTGAGGGTTATCTGCATAAATCAAACTTAATAAAGTTGATTTTCCGGCACCATTGGGACCAAATAACGCCCATTTCTCTCCATTTTTCACCTCCCAGTCCAGTTCTTTTAAAATAGTGCGCCTACCATATTTAATGGAGACATGCTCCATACGGAACGTCACTTCATGGGCAGAGGGTTCTTTATCCGATGCGGGTAATGAAATATCCCTGGAATAACCGGGAAACAAATGTGCCAACAAGTCTGTCCGAGCCATGAAATCAGCACGTGTCTGAGGAGGATAAGGTGTACGGTTATAGACTGGCAGGACGTGAGTTATCATCTCCGGTATGTCATCCGGATTCGACAACAATAGAATAACCTGTACATTATCCAGCTTCGCCATTTGTTGCAGTAAATGAACCAACACATCACGCGAAGCCGCATCCAGACCGATAAAAGGATTATCCAGTATCAAAATACGCGGATGGTTCAATAAAGAACGGACGATAAGAAATTTACGTAGTTCCCCGCTGGAAAGAAAAATAAGTTTTTTAGGCAGCAAGTCCTCAATACCGAAAAATGAGAGTATCTGATGTAAATCCGTTGTACCGGAATATTCTTTCAAAATATCTTCTACAGTCGGCACTTCATCGGTTTCCGTCGAGTGCCAGCGTTGTTGGTAATAAGAATTCCGGCAATCAGCTAATGAGTAAATGTCTTTGAATGCTATACTTTTTATCAGGTTACTGATTTTGTCATCATAACCGAACGTCACCTCTCCCTCTTTCAATGCAAACTTGCGCTGCATCAGGTCAGCAATCAATGTTTTACCAGCTCCGTTAGGTCCGACTATTGCCCATTGTTCCCCTTCATTGATTTTCCAGCTGAATGGCTCTGCAAAACGCAGTTCCGGTAAACGGGTTACTACATTATTTATATTAACGATTGTTTTACTCTTTTCCATTGTTGTTAATTTGTCCCCCAAAGGTAAAGAGTTTATTTATAAAATTAAACATACCGGAATAAAAGGAACTATTAAAAGAAAGGGATCACTCATCCCGAGCAATCCCTTATTATATATACAGGCCTGGTATGTCTATGAAATTCTTACAAATTAGTTATTTTAATGCCTGTAATTTTCCTACTCAACTTAACGTATCTATTTACTATTTTTATCGTATTTACATTTTATTACATTTAATCCAGAAATCAGACGCCAGCCTTTTCGAAACAAAAATAATAAAATAAAAGAAATTAGCAATAGAAAACAACATATTTCGCATAAATCAACCTTTTTTGCTACCATTCGAAAGACAGATATAAAATTAACCAGTTTTCACTCGCTTATTAAAATGGATTATCTATCTTTGGATTTCTAATTATTTTATCTTAAAATTCAATAACATGAAACGATTTTTTTATTTCTCAATTCTCTTTCTAGGCATCATCAGCACCCTTAGTGTTTCAGCTTCCGACAACAAATGGAAACCTCTGTTCGGAGAAAACCTTTCCGATGCCAGCTACAATCCTGAAGTTTGGAGTATGACAGGCGGTGTACTTGCAGCAGTGGAGGATGAATCCATTTGGACAAAGACCGAATATGAAAACTTTGAACTGGATCTGGACTTCAAAACCGACGTAGGAACTAATAGTGGCGTTGTAGTATATTGCACCGATACTAAAGATTGGATTCCCAATTCTGTTGAAATACAGATTGCCGATGATCATTGTGAAAAATGGGGAAACGGCAAACCTTATGAAAAGTGCGGAGCCATTTACGGCCACCTGGGTGCAAAACAAGACAAAATAGTAAAAAAGCCCGGCGAATGGAACCATATGCGCATCAGATGTGTCGGACAACGCATTAATGTTATCCTGAATGGTAAAAAAGTAACGGAAATGGACATGAGCAAATGGACTTCGGGAACAGTCAACCCGGACGGCAGTGAAATCCCCAGTTGGTTACCTAAGCCATTTGCAGAACTTCCAACAAAAGGATATATCGGATTACAGGGTAAACATGGTGATTCCCTGATCTGGTTCCGTAACGTAAAAATAAGAAGCATCAAATAATAAATGAAAAGAGGAAAGAGGAAAGAGGAAAGTTCGAATATAACTTTCCTCTTTCCTCTTTTCATTTTATCAATAAACTTTCGTTCCTTTTCCCTGATGGATTTCAGAAGCCTGGGTTATAATAACCTCTTTCACCCCTGCATCGATTGCCTGAAATGAATTTTCCAGTTTAGGGATCATACCTCCCTGGATAATCCCCTCTTCTACCAATTGTTTAAATACCGTACGGTCTATTTCCGGAATAACGCTTTCATCATCATTCTCATCCCGCAATACACCTTTTTTCTCAAAACAGAAAACTAATGTTACATCAAAATGCTTAGCCAGTGCTTTTGCAGCTTCACCAGCAATCGTATCAGCATTGGTATTCAGCATATGCCCCTGTTTGTCATGGGTCAGCGGAGCCAATACCGGAACAATGCCCTGATGGATCAGAGAAGCCAGCAAATCTGCATTCACTTCTTTCACATCTCCCACAAAACCATAATCGACTTCAGCTACCGGACGTTTATCCGAACGCATTAGATTCATATCTGCTCCAGTGAGGCCTAGTGCATTCACATCTAACGCCTGCAAACCGGCCACAATATTTTTATTGACCAGGCCGCCATATACCATTGTTACCACTTTCAGTGTTTCAACGTCGGTCACCCTGCGGCCATTCACCATTTTACTTTCGATGCCTAACTGGCTCGCCAGTTTAGTTGCAGAACGTCCTCCGCCATGTACCAATGCTTTAAAACCTTCTATATGAGAAAAATCCCGAAGCAAACTTTTCAATGTTTCCTCTTCCTCAACGATCTTTCCGCCGACCTTGATCAGCGTAAGCTTTTCTTTATTCATATCTGATAAAATATTTTTGCGTCAAAGGTACAAAAAAACAAAAGATTTATATACTTTTGCACCTGTCAACGCGGTAGTAGCTCAGTTGGTAGAGCATTAGCTTCCCAAGCTAAGGGTCGTGGGTTCGAGTCCCATTTACCGCTCCCTAAAAACAAGACCTTAATAATAATCTCTATATACCCATCGAAACATGACAAAGAAAGAAGCAATCAAAATTTTTGAAGAAAAAAAAGTTCGTACTCTTTGGGACGATGAAACTGAAGAGTGGTATTTTTCTATAGTGGATGTAATATCTATTCTGACCGAAAGCATAGATGGTCGAAAATACTGGAACAAGCTAAAACAGAGGCTAAAAGAAGAAGGTAGTGAACTGGTGACAAATTGTCACCAGTTGAAGATGCCTGCTTCTGACGGAAAGATGCGCATGACAGATGTCGCCACAACTGAACAACTTTTTCGTCTTATCCAGTCCATCCCATCACCTAAAGCAGAGCCGTTCAAACTTTGGATAGCTCAAGTAGCAAAAGAGCGGCTTGACCAACTACAGGACCCGGAATTATCCATTGATCAGGCTATGACTGACTATAAACGTCTCGGCTATTCGGATAATTGGATCAACCAGCGCCTCAAAAGTATTGAAATACGAAAAGACCTGACTGATGAATGGAAACGTCACGGTCTACAGGAGGGAGTACAATTTGCAACCCTCACTGATATAATTACCAAAACATGGTCAGGAAACACGACTAAAGAATACAAGCAACTGAAAGGTCTTAAAAAGGAAAATCTGCGGGATAATATGACAAACACAGAACTTGTACTCAACATGCTGGCAGAACTATCTACCAAACAAATTTCCGAGGCTACCGAACCGGATACGTTCAATGAACACATAGATGTAGCAATGCAAGGAGGAGAAGTTGCCCGTAATGCCCGACTTGAATTAGAGGCAAAAACCGGAAAACAAGTCATTTCACCTCTGAATGCAAAAAACGGATTACGATTGAATAAGGAAAACAAAAAGCAGGATGAGATATAATTCAAAACATTTCATCCAAAAGGAGTGTTAATTCCATATAATTCCTACATTTGCGACTATTAACTGAATTTAAAAAGAAAAAGAAGATTTGCTATGTTGACAGTAATGATTTTTGTTTTTCTGATTGGATACTTATGTATAGCTTTAGAGCATCCGCTAAAGGTGAACAAAGCCGGAACAGCCCTACTGACCGGAACAATACTTTGGGTTTTATACACATTTGCTGCACCTGATCTGATCCCGACCGCATCAGCCGAAGAATTTAAAGAATTTCTGGATGCCTATCCGGCTATAGCAGATCTTCCTTTTGTAGAACAATGTACCCGCTTCGTCGTTGAACACCAGGTACTGGACAGTATCGGAGAAATTGCAGAAACATTGATTTTTTTGATTGGCGCGATGATTACCGTGGAGTTGATAGACGCTCACGGCGGTTTCATGTTTATCACAAACCGTATCAAAACCAACCAGAAAAAAAAATTATTACTACTGGTCGCATTTATTACTTTTTTCATGTCTGCCATACTCGATAACCTGACAACTTCCATCGTTATGGTTATGCTAATGCGGAAACTACTGGGGAACTACAAAGAACGGTGGGTATTCGGCAGCGTGATTATCATTGCTGCAAACAGTGGCGGGGCCTGGTCACCAATTGGAGACGTGACAACCATCATGCTTTGGGTCAGAGGAAACATTTCCTCATCCTCAACTATTCCACACCTGATTTTGCCCAGTCTGGTATCAATGATAGTACCCGTTCTCATCATGATGCGTTTCCTTCATGGGAAAGTGACTCCGCCCGATGCATTTACCTATAATGAAAATGACAAACTACTCAAAGAATTAAGAACCAAAGAAAAACTCTCAATACTGATACTCGGCGTATTATGTCTTATATTCGTCCCTATATTTAAAACGATCACTCATTTGCCTCCGTTTATGGGTATCCTGATGGGAGTCGGTATTTTATGGATCTATACAGAATTAATGTATAAACGAAATATTGTCAATGAAGACCTTAAACTTCGTCTGTCAAAAATAGTGCGTCGTATAGACGGAGCAACCCTATTATTCTTCCTCGGAATCCTTTTGGCTGTCGACGCATTGCGGTGTAGTGGTGTATTGACAGATTTCGCTTTCTGGCTGGATGAAACTGTCGGAAATGTATATGCTGTAAACCTGATCATCGGTACTTTATCGGCCGTAGTTGATAATGTTCCGCTGGTAGCCGGAGCTATCGGCATGTATCCGGTTGCAACAGACGCTATCATCGCAACAGCAACAGATCCGACTTATATGGCAAACTTTGTTCAGGACGGAATATTCTGGCAATTCCTGGCTTATTGTGCCGGAGTTGGAGGCAGCATGCTGATCATAGGTTCGGCTGCCGGAGTTGTCGTGATGGGATTGGAACGCATCAATTTCATCTGGTATCTGAAAAACATATCCTTGCTGGCCTTGATCGGATATCTGGCCGGTGCAGGAGTATATATTCTTCAAAATGTAGTATTAGGATTATAAACAAGGGAGGCATACAATTATGTTATGGGATTTTATTCTGAGATTATTTATTGCCGGTATTCTTGGTGCCGTAATCGGTCTTGACCGGGAATACAGGGCGAAAGAAGCCGGCTATCGTACACATTTCCTTGTCTCACTGGGAAGTGCCCTTATCATGATTGTATCCCAATACGGTTTTCAGCAGATTATACAAGAAAGTAGTGTTTCGCTCGACCCCAGCCGTGTTGCGGCACAGGTTGTTAGTGGTATCGGCTTTATCGGAGCGGGAACCATTATCATACAAAAACAATTTGTTCGCGGACTGACGACTGCCGCAGGAATATGGGCAACAGCCGGAATCGGCCTGGCAATCGGTGCCGGAATGTACGGCATCGGTGTTGCGGCAACCGTACTGACCCTGATGGGACTTGAACTGCTAAGTTATATCTTTAAAAGCCTGGGAATGAAAAGTTCGATGATTATTTTTTCCACCAATGAGAAAGATATCATAAAAAAGGTAACCCGGGTTCTGAACGACAAAGGCTACCTGCTCGTCTCCTACCAAATGGAAAAAGTCAGTCATTCAAACGTCGATACTTTCATTGTCACCCTGGTTATAAAGGCCAGGAAAAGTACGGACGACAACCAGCTGCTACTTTTCATGGAAGAATTTCCGGAGGTAACAGTTGAGAGAATTGAATAGAAATTCTTAAAACGGGGACAAGTTTTAGTATCTTTGTCCCCGTAATCATTTTATAACAGATACACATGAACATAATTTCTAAACTATTCAAGAAAGAAAAAGAGGAAACAGAAGCTACATCAAAAGGCTCCGTTGAAGAATTTGTAACATTAATCCGCGTATATTATCAGGCGGTAATGGCCGTACAGTTGGGTATTACCAATATTAATATGTTGTCGGATATGGCCCTTTTCAAACGGATGCTAAAAATTCCTACCCAAAATAACAAGCCAGGTATCGCAGAAAAGGCACGTGTCCGCAAGATATTAATGCAGGACTATGCCATGAAAGAAAGTTTCTTCAAGGAAATAGAAGCCTCAGTAAAAAAGAACTGTAAGTCGCAAAACGACATCAAATCATATTTTTTCCTTTTCCAGGGATTTTGTAATGACCTGTTCTCCTTGCTGGATAACCTGATGCAATGGAAGTTCCGTTTCTCCATGCTGGTAAAAAAATTATTATATAACCAGACAGCAAAAACAATCCATGAGATTGTAACCCGTTCGGAATGGAAAGAGGTCAGTGTCCAGAAAACAGCCTGGAGCATCCGCAAATACAAAGAGACATTAGGCTATTCGGAAGAATGGATGACCGATTTCGTTTACAACATTGTCCTTCTTGCCAAGGAAGATGCCAAAAACCAACGTAAAAAAGACAAATAAAATCAGACAGGTATGAAATATCTATTTTTAGAATATCCGAAATGCAGTACCTGCCGGAACGCAAAAAAATGGCTGGACGAACATAAAGTTGCTTATGAGGACCGCCATATAATCGACCAGCATCCTTCGGCTGAAGAGTTGACGGAATGGATAGGACGCAGCAAATTACCGCTGAAGAACTTCTTCAACACCAGTGGCCTTGTATATAAAGCCATGCAGTTGAAAGACAAATTGCCCTCCATGAGTGAAAAGGAACAGATAGAACTACTTGCTTCCGATGGCAAACTAATCAAACGTCCTTTGTTGGTAAGCGAGAATCAGGTATTGGTCGGCTTCAAAGCGGCTGAATGGGAAGAATCTGTAAAATAAAGAGTATATGAAAGGAATGGAAAACCTTACATATCAACCCGACGCTGCATACGTTGCAGCTTGTGGCCTGTATTGCGGTGCTTGTCGTAAATTCGTAAAAGGACAATGCCCCGGATGCTGGGAGAATAAAAAAGCGGACTGGTGTAAAATACGGGCATGTAACATCGAGCATAACTATAAAAGTTGTGCCGACTGCACAATCAGTTCTATCGATGAATGCAAGAAGTTCAATAACTTCATCGGAAAAGTATTTTCTATCCTCTTCCGTTCCGACCGTCCGGCCTGTATCAGAAGGATACAGGCAATCGGCTATGATGCTTTTGCCAGGGAAATGCACGCAAAAAAACAACAGACAATAAAACGATAACATATATCCCGATGGTCTCAGAATTACATCCGTTAGGTTTCTTTTTACCGGAGCAGACTAAATTGCTGATGTTGGGAAGCTTTCCTCCTCCGATGCAACGTTGGTCGATGAACTTTTATTACCCGAATATACAGAACGATATGTGGCGTATCCTCGGACTATTGTTTTATAGCAATAAAGAATATTTCCTTGAAACAAAGAAGGCGTTCAGTGAAGAGAAAGCCAAAGCCTTTTGCCGGGAGAAAGGTATCGGTATCGGCGATACGGCTGTCGAAATAATCCGGTTAAAGAATAATGCTTCCGATAATTTCCTGCAAGTGATAAAACCGATAAATCCGGAAGAAGTCCTGTCGCAAATACCCGAATGTAAAGCGATTGTCGTTACAGGGCAGAAAGCGATGGATACGATTTTATCGGTATTGCCTCCGACAGAAGAGCCGAAAGTCGGAACTTATTCGACATTCACCTTACTGGATCGGATATTCAGGTTATATCGTATGCCTTCCTCATCACGAGCCTATCCGAAACCATTAGAGGAAAAGGCGGCGGTTTACAGAGGGATGTTTGAAGAGCTCGGAATATTATAAAAGAAAACCATTGCAAAAAATGCAATGGTTTTCTTTTATAATATCCATCCACATAGGATAAAATTTACCCACAATGGAAATAAGTATTTACCAACCGAAGCATTCCTTCGGGGTCATTTTTCAAATCATCTCTCAGAGTAAAGTCGTTATAAGACTTCAGTTTTTTGATTATACCGTCTATCATGCTCGGGCTAAACACATTATATTTCTCAAAGACAGCCCGTTGCTTTTGCAAACGTTCTGCAGAAGCTGCACAACTGTCGGGTAATTGGTCCAATGTTTCCAGACGGGCCTTGTTTTCTTCCTGGTGGATATTCACATTCACGTACGTCTTTTCTGCTATCTCCAACGCATTTTCTATCTCAAAACCATGACGACAAGCGACAGCCAATCCAGCCAACAACTGATACAAATCGGCAGAACCATCCGGCGAACGCATCTCAACCGTCTGTTTCTGTGTCGTATCATAATGGCTTTCCGATTCCAGGGGGTTAGCTAATACACACATGTCTTTTTTTGCAGCCCAGCCTAAGGGGACACGTACCAATACCGAACGGTTCCGGTCGCCCCAGCAAACGTTTGTCGGAGCTTCCTGATGAGGAACCAAACGGAAGTAAGAGGTTGGATTCGTATTTCCGAACGCAGTAATCGAAGGAGCCAGTTGCATCATTCCGGCAATCGCTTTACGGGCTGTTTCAGACAAAGCACCGTCGGCCAACATCTGGTTTTTACCGTCTTTCATAATTCGCATATGAACATGCAAACCCGAACCGGCTTTTCCGACTGTAATCTTAGGAGCGAATGTGATATCCAGACCATAGCTATAAGCCAGATTACGAATTACCCATTTGGCAATCATTAACTGGTCGGCAGCTTCTTCCACTTTGGTTGGTAGAAACTCGATTTCGTTTTGCTCATATATCTTTCCGTTCAATGTAAAGTTACCGACTTCGGAATGGCCATATTTAATCTGTCCGCCGGCCTGGGCAATATATTGCATGCACTGGGTACGGAATTCATTGAATTTAGCGAACGGGCCGGATTCATGATATCCGCGCTGGTCGGTTGCCGGGAATAATTCTTCCTCTTCCGCTATCACATAATACTCCAATTCGCCCATTGCCTGAAACTCCATGCCTGTTACTTCCGTAAAGGCTTTGCTTGCTTTATACAAGGTATATTCGGGAGAACTTTCCAACGGTTCGCCATCTTTATTGAAGAAGGAACAAAGCATAGTGATTGTCGGCAACTCGGCAAAAGGGTCGACGAAAGCTGTCCGGAAGCGGGGAATTACATACAGGTCGCTACTGCCGGCTTCAATAAAAGAGAACAGGCTGGAACCGTCCACACGCTCACCACAGGTAAGGATTGCATTCAGATAGGCTGCATTATTAATAACAAAATTCAATGTTTTCAGACGGCCGTCTCCTGCCGGATACATAAAATTGACCATCTTGATTCCTTTTTCGCGGATAAAAGAAATAATATCCGCCTTTGTAAACTCAGATGAAGGTTTCTGCAAAAATTCGACTAAAAGATTCGAATTCATTTCTAATTCGTTTTCCATGTTTTGTTGATTGTATTTATACAATATAGATTTAATTATATTTTCTATAAGGTTTCAAAGATAAAAAAAGATATGACGGTTGTTTCGCTTTTCGTTGGATTTTATCAGGTAAGTAAAAATAGAATTGCACTTTTTCTAAAAAAGCCTTGCATATTAAAAATAAAAACCTACCTTTGCACCCGCAATACGGAAGTAGCTCAGTTGGTAGAGCACTGGTCTCCAAAACCAGGTGTCGGGAGTTCGAGCCTCTCCTTCCGTGCAGAAGCGATACAAATTGTATCGCTTTTTTTATTCGGATAAATAGTACTTACAAAACATATATGCTTTGATTACGAAACATATATGCTTTGCGTACAAAAGTCCCTTATTTTGATTTCAAAAGTCCCTTATCTTTGAACCGGTGTTTAGTCCGATAATATTTCCAGTCCGTTTTCACGCATCACGAATGTGTGTTCCCATTGGGCGGAAGGAAGTTCGTCGTCGGTTATTACCGTCCAGCCATCTTCTTCGGCAATATAAACACGATATGTACCCATATTAATCATCGGTTCAATCGTAAAGACCATTCCTGGGACCAGTAACATGCCGGTACCCTTACGTCCGAAATGAGTTACTTCGGGTTCTTCATGAAATTCCAGTCCTACCCCATGCCCGCACAAATCACGGACAACGGAAAAACCGTTCTTTTCCGCATGTTTCTGGATAGCATGACCTATGTCACCTACAAAACCGAATGGCTTAGCTGCCTTCATTCCTATTTCCAGACACTCTTTTGCCACACGCACCAGCTTCTCTTTTTCAGGAGAAACCTTGCCAATCATAAACATCCGCGAAGCATCCGAATAATAACCGTCCAGAATTGTCGAAACATCCACATTGATAATATCACCCTCCTTTAATATCTCTTTTTCGCTGGGGATACCGTGGCAGACCACTTCATTGATGGAAGTGCACACGCTCTTCGGGAATCCTTCAAAATTCAGTGGGGCCGGGATAGCACCGTGGTCAACCGTATAGTCATAGACCAGTTTGTCTATTGCGGCTGTCGACATTCCGGCTTTTATTTCCTTTCCCACTAAATCGAGAATACCTGAATTTACAACCCCGCTTCTGCGGATACCTTCAATCTGTTCTTCTGTTTTAATCAATTTCCGGGAAGGTACCAAATGACCTTTATTCTGGAGGTAGAGAATCTTTTTATCCAATTCGGTAAGTGGCTGACCTTTGATAAGTTGCCAATTGTTTCTTTTTCTCATAAATCTTTGCTGTTATCGTTAGTAATAACACAACAAAGGTACGTTTGTTTTTCTTCTTTTCGGAAAAAACGAGTTTAAAATGGATTTACACCAAAAAAGTTGGATAATTCCGACAAGTTTGTACTTTTGTACCAATAATGCTGTAACCTTTAAATCTATTTGATTACATGCAATTATGCCAACGTTGACAGGGTTACTCAAGACACTCAGGCTGCTGGTGCTTGAAGCACTTTGATTAATCTATAAAAACGTTTGGTATGAATGCATTGGAAAGAAAATGGGTATGGAACCGCTTACAAAGCCAACCTAGCCCAACCAAATTTGAAGTATGTAGCAAACTACAGCCTCTTGTCACACAATTCGGATTAACTCTTACGGAAAACAAAATTTGTTTTCCTCAACCTCTGTGCTATCAACAACGTGCCATTTATGTTTGTGCCTGTTGTGAGAAACTGTATGAGAAAAGTATCCGGTTTTCCGATATTGTCTACATTAATAATAATGGTCAAAAGATATGTGTTGTATTGAGAACCGGACACGTGTTCTATTTTTTCAACGATTGCCAGTACTGGTACATTTACAATGCACTCGGTTACGGTAATCCGCACCTTATCACTGTATGGTGGTGGAAATTCACTGGAGGCTTTCTCCTCTGGTGGAGAAAACTGTTCCACAACAATCCCTCATCACAAAATACATAAATATAGGTAGTAGGAATAAGAAACGGAAAAATCATGTATCTTTACCGATGTATAACATAAAACTTGGAATGCTAAATGAAAACGTCTTATTCCCACTTACCTGATTATGCAAAAAACGATTTGCAACAGATCGTCACCTTAATACTGGAAAGAGTGCCTCATTGCGAAATGATTATCCTGTATGGAAGTTACGCCAGGGGAACATTTGTGGAATATGACGAACGGGATGAATTCGGCATCCTCACTTCTTTTATGAGCGACTACGATCTATTGGTAGTTACCAGTAATGAAGACGTTCGTGAGGTAGGACATCTACTGGACACTGTGGATGACAAATATTATAAACGCCCCGATAACCAAGTTCCCATTCAGTTTATAAATGATGATATAGAGAAATTGAACTCCGACCTGTCGGAAGGAAGATATTTCTATACCAGCATCCAAAAACAAGGGATTATGTTATACGACAGTGGAAATTACAAACTGGAACGTCCCCGAAAGCTGAACTTTCAAGAGATCACGCAACAGTCCCAAGAGTATTTTGACGAGAAGTTTGAAAAGGCTGGTTATTTCCTAGATCATGCTTCTTTTGATTATGAAAAAGGAAGATACAATTTAGCTTCTTTCGATTTACATCAAGCCTGTGAGAATTATTTCTATGCATTGCGTTTAGTTCATACCCTGAAAAACAGCAAGCAACACAACCTGTCAAAACTGTTAGGTGCAACCCATAAATATTCGCCCGAATTACAGAAAATCTTTCCCCGAAAGCCGAAGGAAGAAAAACGATTATTTGAACTACTCCGCCTGGCCTATGTAGAAGCAAGGTATAATTCTAAATTCGTTGTCACCAAGGAGGAGATAGAAGCATTATTTCCTAAAGTGGAAAGGTTGCGCGATATTACCGAAGAAATCTGTAAATCCCAAATAGAAACGTACAGGCAGATGGGGCAATAGTTATAGATATATTCGTATATTTACACTATAAAAATCATATATAACAAATTAACCTATTAAAAATGATAGAAGCACCGGAAGCCCTGATCCTGTCGGAACAATTAAATCAAACGATTAAAGGAAAGAGAATCTCTTTTGTCAGTGCCGGATATACCCCGCATAAATTTGTCTGGTATTATGGAGACCCTGCCGGTTACAGTGAAAAGTTACTCCATAAAACTGTCGGAGAAGCACATGCTTACGGAGGGTTGGTTGAAGTGGAAATCGAGGATGTAAGGTTACTTTTCGGAGACGGGATGAATATTTGTTATTATGCTCCCGGAAAAAAGTTGCCGGAAAAACATCAGTTACTGATTGCCTTCGAGGATGAAAGTTGTATCATGGGTTCTGCCCGAATGTACGGCGGAATCTGGTGTTTCCCCGCAGATTCTTTTGAATGCAATTTTTCCTCCTATCGTGATGGGGCACGAAGCAAACCGCAGGTACTTTCCGATGCTTTCAACAAAACCTATTTCCTGAGCCTGATAAACAGCGAAGAAAAACAAAAGAAAACAGCCAAAGCATTTCTGGCCACCGAACAAACAATCCCAGGTCTGGGAAACGGTGTTTTACAGGATATTCTCTTCAGGGCTCGTATCCATCCTAAAACACGCATCAGCACATTATCGGATAAACAGAAAGACACTTTGTTTCATTGCGTTAAAGATACGCTTCAGGATATTTATCTAGCCGGCGGCCGCAATTCGGAAACCGACCTGTTCGGTAAGAAAGGAGGTTATATTCCCACCTTATCTAAAGACACTGTCGGAAAACCATGTCCGGTCTGCGGAGAAGATATACGGAAGGAAAATTATTTAGGAGGAAGTATTTATTATTGCTTCGAATGTCAGAAATAAGGTTAGCCGTAAGGTTCCATATCTTCACACACCCAATCGGAAGTATGTTCTATTGTATAACGCAACTTTTCCGGTTTCTGGTGAGTTCCAAAGAACATGGCTATTTTTATAGCACCATCTTCTATCCAGTAAACGATTTTTAAATTCGAATGCTGAACAAAAGTACGGAAACATTGAGGATAATCCTGCAATGTTGGTTCTATATATCCTAAACCTGGAAAATCAGTTAAAACTTGAAGACAATCTTTTATCGAAAAGTAAATTTGATTGGCTCTTGATGTTCCATACAAAATCTGATTAAAATCTTTCAGTTCCTTTAATTGCTTTTTAGCCAACGGAGAGATGATACGTTTCAACTTTTTCATCTATTTCTAGCCTCCTCTTCAATGCCCCATTCTTTTTCCAATTCAGCAAAAACCTCATCGGCATCCAGCATCTTTCCGTTCCGGTCATCTTCCAACACCTGATCTATCAAACTACGAAAATGGGCTACCGAACGAATTTGCATACTTTCAGGACAGGATAATGGCTCACGCGCTCCTTGCTGATAAGTAAAAATCTGATCTTCCAAAGAAATCAGCAACTCCTCATCTTCTATCTGGCTGATCTGTTTTATCAGGTCTTCCCGACGTCTGTTTATTGAATTGATTGACATAATATGAACTATTAACGTGATTTACAAAGGTAGTAATAATATGATTCGATTCCAGATTTTTTTCCAAATCAATTCGTATGTTTGCAATATGAAATGGAAATATTCTTTTATCGTATTATTATCTGCTTTGATTGCCTGTAATAACAATACGGAATCTAAAGACAGTAAAGAGGTTAATGAAACATTGGAGACAATCTTCAATCGTAAAAGCGTACGCAAATACACTGAACGTCCGGTTGAAAAAGAGAAACTGGAGACACTGGTCCGTGCAGGAATGGCCGCCCCTTCCTCCAGAGACCGCCGTCCGTGGGAATTTATCATCGTAACAGACCGGGACATTCTGGATACAATGGGAGACGGACTCCCTCTGGCTCGTATGTTAAAAGAGACCAAGCAAGCTATTATCGTTTGCGGAGATACAGCGAAGTCCAATAACGCCTGGCAACTGGACTGTTCCGCTGCCGCACAAAACGTATTACTGGCAGCCGAATCTTTGGGACTGGGAGCCGTCTGGACAGCCGCTTATCCATATCCTGAACGGATGAAAGTAGTTCGGGAGGCTTTACACTTACCGGAACATATCGTTCCGTTAACTGTCATTCCGGTTGGCTATCCGACAGGCATTGAAAAGCCCAAAGACAAATTCAATAAGAAACAAATACACTATAACGGATGGTAAAAAAGACTCCCGGTGCTATCCTGCCGTCTGACAGGAAACACCGGGAGTTTCATTTATTGTTTAGTTCAGAGAGAGATCAGAATCCGGCATGTTCTTCCTTGTTCACCGACTGGTCCGAATCACGTTTCTTCTCGCCATTATATACCCATTCGATTTCATCTTCGTACGTCTTGCCATCTTTCACAACAACCGTTTTTACGATATTTTTACCCATATCGAGCGTAATGTTATCTATAATATAATGTACGGGCGTATAACCTTCACGGATACCGGTCAGTTCCTTTCCGTTCAGATACACTTTCGGCGTACCGATATTTGAATAAACAGTCACAGACGTTTCCTTTTTCTCACGATCCCAGTTACGACGTTGCGTCAGATACAGTACAGGTTCTTTGCTCCAGTTTGCCTTGTACCAGAAATAAGAATCTTTCTTTATTTTACGGTCGAATGTTACCAAACCTTTCATATTACGTGCCGGAACACCGCCGCGCACCCACATCGGAGCACAGAAATCAAACGTATTCCAAAGATAAGAAGCAATGATATACGGATGGGCAGCGATCACACTCCACTGATATTCGTGCGTTTTGGTAGCGAATGTTTCGGGATAGAACTCTTTCGTCCAGTTCAACGCATCTCCCAGATATTCCGTCTGATGGTTCAGGTTGGCATCTGCACCATATTCGGTCAGCATCAGTTTCTGATGCGGATATTCTTTCTCCAGATTCTCCACCCAGGGTTTGATATCCTGTATTTTCTTTTCATACCAACCGAAATAACGGTTCATACCCTGAATATCGGCAACCAGGTTAACCGGATGATCCATATGTCCGTATCCGTTCACCGAAACCGTATAACGGTCTGGGTCTTCCGTTTTAGCCAGGTCATGCAAAGACTGGGTCAGTTCTTTTGTATATTGGTGCGGCTGATATACCTCATTATGCAATCCCCACACATAGATAGAAGGATGATTGAAGCTCTGGCGGATCATTTCACGCAACTGGTTACGGCAGTTCTCCGCTTCCTGTCCGGTCACACGGTTTACAAACGGTATCTCCGCCCAAATAATCAACCCCAGGCTGTCACAACGAGAATACAGATAATCGGATTGCTGATAGTGGGCAAAACGAACGGTTGTCGCACCGACATCCATAATCGTAGCCAAATCGAAATCATGGTTTTCGTTCTTCAAGGCACTTCCCAGCCCCCACCAGTCCTGATGACGGGTAACACCATACATCGGATATTTCTCACCATTCAGATAGAAACCTTTGCCGGCAACAATTTCATATTTACGCAACCCCAACGGCTGTACCATTTCATCAATCACCTGTCCGTCTTTAATCAAACGGCTGACAACCTTATACAGATAAGGATTTTCACGTCCTTGCCACAAAGTCGGTTTCTTTATTGTAAAAGAAGATTCATAGGCCTGCTCACCTTGTGCCGACAGTTCGAAAGACTGGCTATGAGTAGCCACCTGCTTTCCTTCCTGATCGTAAATCGTATTCTGCAAAGTAACAGGAGCGGGTTGCAGAGTTCCGTTGTCGAGCTTTACCTTCACTTTTACATCTGCCTGTTTCTTCGATACATTCTTCTGAGTGACATAAACACCGGGAGATGCACAATCGGTCACACTTATATTATACGGTTCAGTGACAACCAGCCACACCGGACGATAGATACCGCCATATACGCCAAACAAATTATGATTAACCGGGATCACATCGGGGCGTGATTTATTATCCGCTTTCACGATAATCTCATTTTCCTCTCCAGCCTTCAACAGCGGACTGATCTCACAGGCAAAAGCAGAATATCCGCCTTTATGGGAAGTTGCCAGCATGCCGTTCACAAAAACTTCTGCACAGGAGCCGACTCCCTCAAACCGTAAAAAGACACGCTTATCTTTCAGTTCAGCTGGGAAGAAATATTGTTTTTTATAATAAGCCGCCCCTTCATAAAAACTATTGGCCTGTACCTGCATATCTTTTGCATTCCAGGTATGAGGGATTTCAACTTCCGACCATCCCTTATCCCATTTCGGGGCATTGATGGCCAGTTCCTTTTCCGCCGGAGCTTTTTTAAATGACCAGCCGGAATTAAATGATTCGACTTTTCGGCCTTCCGCCTGCATGGTCATTAATCCCAGACAGGCTAATAATAAGGTTAAACTTAATACTCGTTTATTCATGATTTGTTAATTGAATGAGTTGCAAATATACTCCGGCATTCTTTTTTTCAGTAATAAAATCATCTCATTACCGATTAAGATTGTCTCTATTTACCTATAAAATCACTCAAAACGGATAAAAACCTCCTGGTCGAGTCCTCTTTTATGCTTATGGATCAGTCCTACCAACTTTTGAACTTCCGGCAACTCCAGACATTCGGGTGATAAGTTGAACGACTGCTTATCATATCTCTCCCGGCTTCCTCTATCCAACCACTCTTCTATATCATCCGGTACAAAATAATGAGCCTTCCCCGCCAGATAAGGTAAGTATTCATTACTGAAAACATTCAAACCTGCCGGATCAAAATCGCCGAAATGAAGATACGGATTCGGTATAGCAGCCAGCCAACGAATCAGGTCTTTGCTTTGTGTCTGAGGATAACGGCAAACAAACAGAGGCGTTATGTTATTGAACAGATAGGCTTGCTGACGGATATAACGAAAGTTCTCCGGATTCTCCATACCTACAACTGTCACTCCCGGATCAGGCACAAACGTTTCAAAATCGGAAATAAACAAATAACTACCCTCAACAGGTGAGACAACAAACGGTTTCTCGTTAAGCATAGATTGCAGTGGCTGGTAACAGTTCACACAGAAACCCTTAAAACTTCTTACCGGACGAATCTTTGTATCGCCTACCTGACGTGCTAAATCAGCACGGAGCAAGTCTTCCTTTTCCAGTGTTTCGACATAGAGCGATAGGTTACTTACATTGAAACGGTTGTAAAGAAAGTCATCGAGCGTAGCTTGATTCCTGACATAATAAGTTTTCCGACTCCCTTTCGGAAGGATTTGCAACACCTCTTCTTCCAGCAACAAAGCAGACAGTGCATTATTAAACTGGCTGGAAGGAAGCTTTTCTCCCCTCCCCAGCCGCTGCAATTTACGGGCATCCGCCAACGAGAGCTTCATGATTCGGCCTCCTTCCGGATCAAGCGTTTAACGACTGTGATATTCTGGCTGTCCTTATTTAATATATAGGTATAGCGATAATCCGTTGCCCGGTAGGAAGTAGGCGAACAATTGACCAGCAGGATATTGCGGCTGTTGGCAAAGTTGAGGATACCTTGTATGTTATTCGGATGCAACTTGCCGATCTCATCCATCATGCAATGCAGGCGGAAGTCGCTGAAACGGCGGGAGGCCTTTTCTTTGAACACATTGAGCAGCATGATATTAATCATCGCCTTGACTAGCACATCCGTCCCGTCGGAACCCACATTGGCCAGTTTTTCCACCCATCCGCTGTCGTTATCGTTCTCCACGATGCGGAATTGCAGGTCGAAGGTGTCGGACAGGGTTAGCTCCTTCTCGCTCGTCAGTGATAATTCCTTCACCAGCGATTGCAGATAACCGACTGCCTTCCGGTTGTTCTCCTCCTGTTTCTCAGCAGAGCCGGAGAAAAGGTCGAAACTTCCCAGGCTAAAAAGATGCTCCTCATTGAAATCGCGTATGGTCTGCATCAACTGCATGATCTTATTCTCACTCGGCATGGCACGAAGGGCGATGCTTTTGATTACTCCGGCAAAGTTGCGTTCCACAAAATCGTCGTTGATATCGTTGATCACCTTCTGTATAGCTCCTTCCCGCGACATCATATCCGAAACTTCCTTTCCGATCTGCCGAATAATATCGGTGTAAGCCTTATTGGAACGTTGCTCGAACTCGGCGATCTTGTCGTTGTCGATAAAGTCAGTCAGTTCAGAAGCGAAATCCATAAAATCATCCTGAGTCGTCAGGCGGGTACGGAAATGGAAGGTGTTCTGTTCGGAGAAATTGCCGGTGAAGCGGTTCACAGCCTCCCGCAAGTCTTTTTCCCATTCTATGATACGGTAATGGTTACGGATCAAGTCCTCTACCAGTATCTTACAACGCTTCCCCGTTTCCTTTTCCGCACCGGACAGCAGTTCGACCGGGCAGTCCTCCTGCTGGCAGAATTCTTTTGTCCGGCGGATATCCTCCCTCAGTTCCTCCAACGAACGGTTTAGGTCGTCCAGGACAGTCCGCTGTTCGCCCGCTTCACGAACCAGTGACAAACGTTTCTGTTCGTATTTCTCTTGTTCGCCGGCCAATTCCTTTTCTTTCAGTTGCTTGTCGTTACGAAACTCATCCATCCGGTCGATCAGTTCTCGTTTATCTTTGCGATATTCGATCACCAGCGTCCGGTTATCTTCTATGAAACGCAGTTCGTTTTCCAGTTTCCCGATCTGATCCGTCACCATCGTTATCCGGGAAGTATCTGCGCCTTCACCGGCCAATTCTTTGGCATACTCTTGTTGCAAGGCAACCAATGTTTCTTTCAGTTTTATTCCGGCAGCGGCAATTCCGGCATGTAACAAAGCAGTGGCAGTTTCCACCTGTTCCGTTTCCTCTTTGACCCGTTGCCGGAACTCTTTCTCTTTGGCTTTGATCCGTTTATCCAGGACAGCAATCGATTTCTGCCATTCCTCTTCCGCCTCCATTCGTTGAGCGGTGACACAGCGTACCTGCTCTTCCACCTGTAGTAACAGGACTGCCTTCTCGTCTGCCGCCTTTTGCTGCCAGGTGATCAGCGCTGCCGCCAATTGCTGCAACTTCTTCTGGTGTTGTTCGTTGCGGTAATCCAGGCGGATCACTTCTTCCTTGTCCGCTTTTATCAAAGGCTGGTATTTCTTTTTGAGACGGACAGCCTCTTCTTCTTTGCGGACAGACAGATCGTTGAACTGCTTTTTCAGTTCCTGTAACTGTGTCCGTAACTCCTGCTGTTCCTCTTCATATTCGCCAATGGTCTTCACCACTTTGCCGATCCCCGACAAATCAAGTTTGACACCGTAGAGTGTAGCGGATATCTTTTCCATCAACTGCGGACTGAGTCCGGTATGGAACAAGACCTGCTTCTCGTCGATCACCTTCCCGATCGTGTCTTCCCATCTGGGATATTCACGGTTCAGCCACTCATAGAGTGACCCCTGCCGGCTCTTCAGAAGAGTTGCAATCTCAGCGATATGGCGATCAGCCTCCTCTATCCGGCGTGACAGTTCTTTTTGAGCGGAAGCCGTTTCGCGTTCCAATGCTTGTCCTTCCAGCTCCCATTCGCGGGTGGTGCTTTTTATACGGCGGTTGCAAGTTTCTTTCTTCAGCATATCTTCCTTGATCTCTCCTTGCAACGCTGCTTGCTCTTCTTTACAGCTGCGAATTTCTTTTTCATAGAACACCTGATGGCCAATCTCCACTTTCCGGATCGCCAACGCAGAAAGTTCCTCCTTCTTCCGGTCAATCTTTCCGCGGGCGCTGTTCACCTTTTCTTCCTCCTGCTCCTTTATTTCGCGGATCAGTTGTTCCTGTTGTTTGAGAAGTTGCTCTTTCTTCTCAAAGAGCCGTTGTCGCAGACCGATCGCCTCCGTCTCTTTGGTATTTTTGAATGTCGTGAATTGAGCCTTCTCCTGCTCTTCCAGCAAAGCAAACTTCTGGCGGATATGTGTAAAACGGTCTGTCAGGACACGCAACTGTTCTTCCAACCCAGCCTTTTTACCCGCGACACTTTCACGAGCGTTTACCCGTTGTTCAATCTCCGTGATATTCAGTTGTTCATATCGTTTCTTCTGTTCACGGGCCTGCTGCAACTTTTCGTTCAACTGTTTGATATCGGATACGATCTGTATTTTCTTCTCTTGGTATTTATTCGCCAGTTCGCTCAATTGCATTTCCGTCTTTCTCAACTTTTCCTGTTGCTCGGAAAGATGTCGTTCACGAAGGGGAAGTTCTTCGCCGGCAAGACGATAAGCAAAGTTCAGTTCGTGTGACAGTTCCTTCCGCTCCTGTTCATGGTAAAGCAACGTACGATGCACATCGATGACTTTCTCCGCCTGTTTACGTACCAGTACATTTCCGTTCCTGTCCTTTGCATGCCACAGGCTGATGTCCTTATATTCTTCCTCGAATCCTTTGAGATGATCAGCATATTGACTCAGATCAATCGTCGCATTTTCTTCGCTCAGTGACATGATGATCGTATCTTTAATAAATGAGGCTTCCAGTTTTGAATTAAGGAAGACATTCTGTATCGTACGAGGAATATTCTGATACTGGCTGCTTTCGGTGATGGCAAACTTGCGAAACTCGGGCGGCAGTCCCTTGTTATTCCCGAAGATGATATTCCGGTATTCTTCGTATTTCTCGATCTTTCGGCTATAATACACCTTACGACCCAATGCTTCGCGTATCTGATCCCAACCGTCGAAGGCACGCCCCTCCGGGGAAATAAAGAAATCCTTGTCGTAGGCAATATCGAGGAAACGAAAACAGGCACGTCCCTGCGAACGGAACGCCATCACCAGATAACAACCCTCATCACGCTTTACTTCGTAGATCACATATGAATTGGCATACGGGAAATAGTATTCGTCGAAACTTTTCTTCTCTTTCGAAATTCCCAGTTTCATCTTATCCGCATTATAAAAAAAGAGCAAGGCACGCAGCACGGTACTCTTCCCCACTCCCTGGGTTCCGATGAAATGTACATTGCCGTCGACTGGGATATCGGCATAATTCACCCGGGCGCTGTTGATAAAAACAATTCTATTCAGGTATCTCATTTTGCGTTTCTTCTGGTATATTGATACAGGTTACTAATTCTTCCAGATAATTAAAAGCAGCTACAACCTTATAGGTCGATGTGATCTCGTTCTCCAACTCGATGAACCCGTCACGTTTCAGATCGTTCAGTACCTTTTCGAGTATCTCGTCCTGCTTCTCCTTTCCCGTATATTTCTTTAGTCCGCCGAGCTTCTCCTTCAGCTCCGCATCCAGTTTGAGACGCACCAGAATATCGGACGGCTGGAAACGGAAACCAGGGGCAAACGCATTATCATACGTTTTGACAAAGTCGAGCACATCGATCCACCGCATGGCGATTTCCAGCTTACGCTCCAGTTCGGCACGGGTTTCGCGGCGGGCAAAATAATAGTACTCGTTGCCGCTTTCGAGGAAAAAGTTGATCGAAGCGTAATGTTCATAGAGTTCCGTAAGGTTCCCGTCTATCTGGTTGTAAAGCTGGCGGATATGCGGATCGGTACTATCCGACGAGATAAACCCGCCCTTGCTCAATAACTCGAATATTTCAGCTGTCTGTTTAATCATAGTTCATATTTATTTAGGATACACCAAAGTATATTCGACCCCATAGGCCGAAGCATACCGGTCAGTGACCGAACAATCGTCGTAATACTGGGAGATGATCTGGCAGTAGAAGGTGATACGCTCGTCAATATCTACCTCTTTCGGAAAGTGGTAAGTCATCACGAAAGTGAACAGGTCGCTACCCGAAGCCAGAAACGCGTTCTTCACCTCTTCCAGATTGATAAATATTTCTTCCGTCGTCTGCGTCACAAGATAATCACCGGCAATGTTACCAGCAATCTTCTTCGCTTGGCGGCCATTTTTCTTCACACGAACAAATACTTTACGGATACTTTCCACCACATCGTCGCCGCTGCGCAGATAATCGACCGACAAACGAAGCGGATAAGTGGGCGACGGCTCGAAGCAAACGGGATCTTTGGCTGCCAAAACTTCACGGATATTCGTCTTGCTTTCCAGCTCAAACTGGTCTTTCAGGTATTTCAGCTGGCGAACTTTTACCAATATCCGGCTCTGATACTCGATTTGGTTCAAATAACTGATAATCTGTTTCTGGATCTCGATCAGGTTGTGGCTGCATTCGTAAAACTGAAGTCTCAGCATATCAGTAATATGCCCCAGTTCCTCATCCGTAGCAATACAGAAAAAGGCTTCCTCATTTCCGTTGATAAGTTCCTCTGTCGTCCGGATCAACGCTTCAATACCTTCGCGCTTTTCATCGAGGCGCACCAGCTTCTGTTTCTTTATCTTATAATTGGGTTCGCTTTTAAAGGTATTATCAACATTCCGTTTCAGGTCGATCACATTGCGAAGAGTGGTGACGGCGATGTTACGCAGTGTCCGTTTGATATTCCGCAGATAGCTGTATCGCTGTGTCTCGTTGTTTTCCTGAAGAAAATAAGAGATCGTATCTTTCAGATAAGTGATATGTTCATGGACGAACGAAATATTGATCTCCTCGTTCACCTCCAGTATCTGTTCGAAGAATTGCAGATAGGAATCTTCCAGTTCGAGAAACGAACCGTTCTCCCTGACGACCTCCGAATCGACCAGTTTCCGGATGCGTTCTTCCTTATAGTCCACCAAAGCCAGCGCATCCTCATAACGAAACGAAAGTATCTTCCGCTTCGCAAACAGCTCTTTCAACAACCGTTGTTCGCGACTAAGCGTTTTGAGGAGTTCTTCTATAGAATGAAATGCAGGCATAGGGGTATGATGTTTTTAATTAATTGATCTTAATTCGTTAGATTGTACCACCATTTTCGATTGTACCACCATTTTAAGTGGTACAATTGATTAAGACGTGCCAACGTCCACGTGTTCCACCCTCACGCTTAATGTACTCTTTATTCTGTAACTCCTTTATTTCTTTCTGAACAGCCGATTTGTTTATAGTAAGTGCGTCAGATAATTCACGCACCGTAATCTTAGGGTTAGAAGATATCTGCTCTATTATTTTTTCAGTAACAGGTCTTCTGAACAAAATGACTTCACCATTCATATACCACAATTTACCGGAATGCCGGTGAATAATTTTAAGTCCGATATCAAGTTCCTCCTCCAAAACATGCTTCATATAATTAATAAACGGCTTTATTTGTCCAAACGAAGCCTTAGCACCTTCGGCTGGGATAGAGCCGACAGCCGCATCCGCTGCACTTAGAGCACGTAAATAGTTCGCTTTATCCTTTGTTTTAATTACAATCATTGGGTAATTATGACGGGAAAGAATGTAGTTCACCATCAATCTGGCTATACGACCGTTTCCGTCCTCAAAAGGGTGGATACGAATATACCGATAATGGAACACGGCTGCCAACTCTATCGGAGACATCTCTCCGGCCACTTCCGCTTTATTATACCATTGTACCAAATCATTCATTAAAGCCGGTGTTTCTTCCGGGGAAGCATATTCAAAAGACTCTCCGGTAACGGTTATTACGGAATTAGGACGAGTTTTATAACATCCGGCATGAATGACGTACGAAGTCGTTGTCCCATCAGGCAATCTGCGATAAACAGTATAATCTTCGCGTAAAAGAGTATGATGAAGTTGGCGGATAAAGGTTTCCGTCAAAGGATGAATCTTTTCTGCAGCTTCTACTTGCATCATTTTCAGGCCGACATTATGTGCTTTCATTTCTTCCAAGTCTTTCATGTTGGCTTCGCCGATCACTTTCCCAAATAGCAATAAAAGTTCTGTCTGGCCATAAGTCAGCGTATTTCCTTCCATATGATTGGAATTATAGTTGAATTCCAACATGAATTTCTGATTCAAACGAATACTGTCTTCTTCTTTCAATGGCTGCAAAGATAACCATTCGCCATAAAGTTTCTCTATATTGTCCATAACCGTTCCTTTTTCAATCTCCTGATTCGTTCTTTCGGATACAGTTACCGAAGAATCCCCAATAGTTGAATTCGCTTGCAACTGAATTGCAAATCTAATAAAATAATCTTATTCCCCCATTGCCACCACCAGTTATTGATAATCGTCCTGCCATCTTTTCCTTTAAGTCCCCAAAGCAGACGACGAAAACAGAAAAGAGTATCCTATTGATACCGGTCAAAGACAAAGAAAGCGTACTACAGATATTCAATCTCTTCGGGAAGCTGCTGGACGGCAAGTAGGAGACAATAAAAAATATCCCCTTCAAAGATACAGGTTGTCCCTATATTAAGTATCTTTGGTGCTGAAGAAAAGATTGTCCGACGGATGTCGAACAGTTAGCCGACTCTTGTCAGACAACTGTTCCACCTCCGTCGAACAGCTGTTTTACAGGGGTCGGACAAACCTTTTGTACCGATATAAGTAAGATTATATCGGTTATAATTGAGATTATGTCCGGAACAAGGTTGATTACAACCGGGATATCACACTTAAACAACACTGCCTATGTCAGCCACTTATAACCTATTTAAGAATCCGGGGAAGGGAGATAATCTTCATGCTCGTCAGGTAAACCAGTACACCGTGCGCATCGATGCGCTTTGCGAAGAGATTTCCCAGATCAGTTCTTTCTCTTCTTCGGATGTAAAAGGAATGCTGGAAGCACTGAAAAGCCGGATTGCCTTTCACCTGAAATATGGGGATATCGTCGAACTGGAAGGGTTGGGTACGTTCAATGCCTCCCTGAAATGTCCGTCTCTGCCCACAGAAAAACAGATCACACCTCATCTGGTGAGGTTCAACAAAGTAGTGTTCCGCTGCTCCAACGAACTGAAGAAGGAGTTGCGTTATATGAAAGTGGAACGGGCCGACGAACCAAGCCGTCTGAAAGGATACACGGAAGAGAAGCGGAAAACGAATATATTGAATTACATACAGCAAAACAACACGATCTCTACCCTCGAATGCCGTTCCATCAATGGTTGCTCGAAGTATATCGCCTTGAAAGATATCCGGACATTGTTGGATGAGCAAAAGATTGTCCGTTTGGGGTATCGCGCCAATGCACAATATGGCCTAAAAACCAGGGAGGAATAAATATGGGAGTTATCTACAGACTGATGCTTACCCTGATCCTGTCCCTGCACCTCATCACTATATATGCAGAAAACGAAAACCCTTTCTTTTTTTCCCATCTCGGTGTTGAAGACGGGCTTTCGCAGGTATCTATTCTCAGTATATTTCAGGATTCGGAAGGATACATATGGTTTGGGACACGTAACGGAGCAAACTGTTACGACGGTTATGAATTTAAAGTATACCAGAACGAAGTAAATAACCCGGCATCGATCAGTGACAATTATATCCGTAAGATAAGTGAAGACAAAGACAAAAATATATGGATAGGGACTTCCAACGGAGTCAATTGCATCGATTACAGGACACAGCAGATTTCCCGCTTCTATCCGCAGGCCATCAATCCGCAGATAACAACGAATGCTGTCAATAACTTTCTCCGCCATGCAGACGGTGAGTTATATGCTTTCACCACACGGAGCATATTAAAATGCAATTCTGACAAAACTGTAGAGGAAATGCCCTATCTGACAGAAATGAAATCACCGATCCATTCTGTTGCCCAGGATAGTGACGGAGATATTTTCATCGGAACAGAAGATAAAGGACTGTACATTTTCACTTCCGACTGGAAGCTGAAGAAACATTATTTACCGGACAGTTCTAATAATCAGCAAACATTACCCATCAGTACAATATCGGCCTTATTACCGGGACCCGGTAATACTGTTTTCATTGGTACCAATGAAAACGGATTGTGCCTCTACAATAAAAAGGAGCAGACTTTCACCCGTTTGAACACGGATAATTCGGGGTTAAACAATAATTCAGTCCGCCACCTCACCGTATTGAGCAAGGACTCTGTCTTGATAGGGACTTTCAGAGGACTGAATATACTAAACACCCAAAACATGATTATCACTCCGATCAATATGGATATGAAGGCAAAAGGAGCACTCAGCCATTATTCCATCCATAGCATGCTGATCGACCGTGACCAAACATTATGGGTAGGGACCTACTCGGCCGGAGTCAATTATCACAGTCCTTTTTACAGACCAGCTTCCTTTATCACCACCAACTCTTTTGCCGGTATTATTGGACAAGGACGGGAAGACAGCAACGGGAATATGTGGTTCGCAACGGAAGGGGCCGGATTACTTTACTATAATCCGCGCACCGAAGAACAAAAACTCTACCCCATCAAGCCTTTACAGGCCGGGAACTATGAAATAAATATCCTTAAATCCATCTTGATACAAGGAGATTCCATTCTATGTTCCACCCACTTCGGCTCAGTCTATCTCTTTTCCATCCGGAACAAGCAGTACAAAAAAATACATGATTATAAATATAATGACATCAATACATTATATATAGACAACAAACAGCGGCTGTGGATACCAACCAATACGCCCGACCAAACCGTCATGGCCGATAAAGAAAAAACAACGAGTTATTTTAATGTAAACGGTCATAAAAAACAATTCAGGGGAATCTGTCTGATTAAAGAGCTGGAACCGGATGTCTTCTTATTCGGAGCAATATCCGACAGTGTTTTTGTGTACGACATGAACAAAGAAACAGCTACCGACCTTACCTCCCTGCTCCAGAACGGTGATAAGAGAAAACGACTGGGAAGTATATCGGGTGCCTTGAAAGATGACAACCAATTCATTTGGATAGCCACTACGAAAGGAGGTCTGTTCCGCCTCGACAGCAACCTGAATCTGATACAAAACTACCAGAAAGAAAACGGGTTATCAGAAAGTTATATCAATTCACTTTCGATCGATAAAAACGGAGATATATGGGTCGTTACCGGTAAAGAATTATATAAGTTAAACCGTCCTGAAAACAAATTCGAGCTGGTAAAACCGGTCGACAGTCCGACACAGGAATACTCATTATATGCAAACAATTGTGTATCAAACGACGGGACCCTCTATTTCCCGGGGAACCAGGGTATCCTGGCCATCAACCCGCAAAAAGTAATAACAAATCCAAACAGACCTCCTGTCTATGTCACCTCACTACTGATAAACAGTCAGGAAGACCCGGAAGGCCTGCCGACTTACCAGGAGTTATTGCCTTTGCAATATAATAACAACATCACGTTAAAAGCCAGCCAGGGTAATATCACCATCCGCTATTCAGCCCTCAACTTTATCCACTCCGAAGACAACTCATATGCCTATATGATGGAAGGGGCCGACCATAACTGGCATAATATCGGCAACCGTCGGGAGGCTTACTATAGTAATCTGTCACCCGGCAAATATACCTTTCGAGTAAAAGCGGCAAACAACGACGGCATCTGGAACCCGGAAGAAGCGATACTACAGATTACCGTAAACCCTCCTTTTTACAAAACATGGTGGGCTTATTCGCTTTACCTCTGTATCCTATCACTAATTATCACACTAATCGTACGTTGGCAACATCGTAAACACGAACGGGAACGGGAGGAAAAATACAGACAACTGGAACAGGAACGAATGAACGAACTGCATGAAGAACGTATGCGGATGTTCACCAACTTTTCCCATGAGTTAAGAACTCCCCTCACATTAATCATCAATCCGCTGAACGATCTTCTCCAACGGGTAACTTTCTCACCCGAAGTAAAAGACGCTCTGCAACTGATTAAAAAAAATACGGGCCGGATGCTGCTGTTGGTAAATAACCTGATGGATATCCAGAAATATGAGGCCGGCAAGACGATCCTGCAAAAGACCCGGTTCAACTTCTCGACCTTTATGAATGAAATGTATCGTTCATTCGAGAGTGTGGCAACCAACCGGGAGATCACTTTCAGATTAGAAAACAAGTTACCGGAATCATTCTTCACTTGCTATGACGAAGCTGAGATCGAAAAAGTCTTTTTCAATCTGCTATCCAACGCTTTCAAATTCACTCCTTCCGGAGGGCAGATTACCATCACGATCCGACAGATAGCACAAAATGACTGCGAAGGCTTACCGGTTTTTCCTGAAGACGAAGCATCGATACTGATTGAAAACAGTTATCTCTTTATCGAAATAACAGATACCGGAAAAGGATTCAATCAAAAAGATGCAGAAAAAATATTCGAACCGTTTTACCGGGCGAAAGGAGATATTCATAAGCAAGTCTCCGGCACCGGTATCGGACTCAGTCTGACCCGTTCCATCGTCCAGCAACACCAGGGATGTATCTGGGCGGAAAGCATCGAAGGAGAAGGAACTCATTTCATGATACTCTTGCCGGATACGGAAAAACAGAAAGTGCAGACTGACGAAGTCCCTGCATCACGCCCATCGGAAATCAGTAAAAAGGTAGCTTTGCTGGTTGAAGAAACGGAAACCCGCAATAAGCAAATCATCTTGTTGGTAGACGACAACCAGGAAGTTTTGGAATACCTGGAACAACAACTCCAGCACGATTATATTGTCATGAAAGCTATCAACGGCAAGGATGCCCTTGAACAGATAGACAAGACTTATCCTCATATCGTCATCAGCGATGTCATGATGCCGGAAATGAACGGACTGGAGCTATGCCGGAGGATCAAAGAAGATCAGAACTTCTGCCATATCCCGGTAATCTTATTAACAGCCAAGTCGATGGTTTCTCAAATCGAAGAAGGACTGGAGGCCGGTGCGGACGACTATATCGTCAAACCGTTCCATGTCTCCTTGCTGAAAGCCCGTATAAAGAACATCCTCTCACTCCGGGAGAAAATGAAGAACCTATACGGAGAATCTTTGACTTTGAAACAGCTCGGTGTGGAAAAGCCGGAAGAAGACAACGACTTCCTCAACCGGTATATAGAAATTGTAAAAGCCAATATATCCAATCAGGAACTGGACGTCTCCGTCATCTACCAGGCGCTGGGTATGAGCCGGGCAAACTTTTACCGGAAGGTAAAAGCCGTTACAGGCTTATCTCCTATTGAACTTATCAAGAACATACGCCTGGAAGCCGGAGCCAAACTACTTAAAGAATCGAACATGAATGTTTCTGAAGTAGCCCAGCATATCGGCTTCAGCAGCCGTTCTTATTTCGCCCGGAGCTTCAAAGCGGTATACGGAATGTCGCCTACCGAATACCAGGAAAGTAAATAAAACGGCATAGTAATTCTGCTTATCAGCAGCCTGAGACATTTATACTCTCTTTTGGGATAATTGTACTTATCCGGAAACAGGTTCTTTTATTCTTTTGACGTTGTTAATTTTAATAGAAGAACCTATGTATTCAATGTCATTAAAACACATGGCTGCCCTGGCTAGTCTCAGCGCCGCCACTTTGTTGCCCGGAAATCTGAACGCACAACCGGCACCCGTTCCTTTTACTGAACAAAACACGGCTACGCCGGACAAGCAGGAAATCCTTTCCATTGCCCGGAAGGTGGCCGACTGGCAGATCAAGGAGTTTCCCAATAACAAATATGCCGTCAAAGAGCCGAAAGGCTGGATAGCAGGCGCCCTTTATATGGGAATGTTCGACTGGGCGGAACTCAGCGGTGACAATCAGTATTTCGACTGGCTGAAAAAAGTATTCAACCGCCAGCACTGGCAGGTAGCCGACCGTATGTACCATGCCGATGATGTTTGTGTTTCGCAAACCTATATCGATATGTATACTAAGTATAAGGAAGACAAAATGCTCCTCCCCACTACGGCACGTATCGACTGGGTTATCAACAACCCGTCCAATGGCGGTCTGGATATCGACTATAGCAAACCGCTTTCCTACGAAAGATGGTCATGGTGCGATGCCCTATTTATGGCTCCGGCTGTCTATACCCGGCTGTACACACTTACCGGAAACAAAAAATACATGATATTTGCCGACGCTGAATTCAAAGCGACCTACAACCATCTGTATGATAAAGACGACAAACTATTCTTCCGCGACAGCCGTTATTTCGGCCAGCAGGAGGCCAATGGGAAAAAGGTATTCTGGGGACGCGGTAACGGTTGGGTTATCGGCGGACTGGCTGAGATATTAAAAACACTTCCGGCCGAAGATACCGAATACCGTCCTTTCTATCTCCAATTATTCAAGGAGTTAAGCGAAAGCCTCGCCAATCTGCAAAACAAAGACGGCTTCTGGCACGCCAGCCTCCTGGACCCGGACAGCTATCCTTCACCCGAAACAAGCGCCACCGGATTTATCGTTTACGGACTGGCTTACGGTGTCAACCAGGGATACCTTCCGGCAGACAAATACCTTCCGGTTATTCAAAAAGGATGGAATGCGCTCGTTTCTGCGGTAGAACCGGACGGCAAACTGGGTTGGGTACAACCGGTCGGAGCCGACCCGCGAAAAGTGACCCGCGAGATGACGGAACTATACGGAACCGGAGCTTTCCTGATGGCCGCCTGCGAAATGTATAAATTTAACAAATAAAACCATGCAAAATACATGTTTTTTAGCTTATTGAGACAAAAATACACCCTTTTGGGACGTTTTTGCCCACACACCAAACCAGCTTTTTATTCTTTTGACAAAAAATCAGTGACATAACTTTATTTTTATTACTTAAATTATTACAAGTATGAACAAATCTTACAACGCCCTCCCTCCTCAAAAGAGGAAGGCAGCAGGGAGAAAGAACAGATTTCTTTCTTTGTTAATCATTCTTCTTACATCTTTATCCGTGCAGGTATTTGCACAAGATGTCAGAATAACTGGTACTGTTATTGGAGAAGCCGACAAATTTCCGATTATCGGAGCAAACGTATTGGTAAAAGGTACTACTATCGGTACCATTACCGATGTAGATGGTAATTTCTCTCTTGATGCGCCTCAAAACGCAACCCTGGTAATTTCTTACATCGGTTGTCAGACGCAAGAGATTAAAGTAGCGGGAGCTAAAACATTGAACATTGTTATGAAAGATGATGCTATTGGTCTGGAAGATGTTGTTGTTATCGGTTACGGTTCACAGAAAAAGTCTGACCTTACCGGAGGTATTGTTGCCATAGGAGAAGAAAAACTCCAGATGGTAACAACCAACAACCTGTTGGACAAACTTGCCGGACAGGTAGCAGGTCTGAACATCACGACAAGTAAAGCCAGTCCGACCGAAGACCAGACACTGCGTGTTCGTGGTGAAAACTCGCTGACTGCCGACAACGCTCCGTTGGTTGTATTGGACGGTATCCCTTACAGCGGTTCGCTAGGTGACATCGACCCGAACATCATTGAAAACATGTCTGTCCTGAAAGATGCCTCTTCGGCAGCTATCTACGGTTCACGTGGTTCTAACGGTGTTATCCTGATCCAGACTAAAAAAGGAAAGAAAGGTGCCGCCTCTGTTTCCTACAAAGGTCAGATCGGTTTCTCACAGCCGGAACGTCATATCAATATGATGAACGGTACGGATTACATCAAGTATCTGCAAGCGCAGTATGCAGTATGGAAAGGCATTGAAAACCCGACCGTCGATGACGTATTAAGAGCTATTGAAAAAGAAAACTACCAGAATGGTATCGAAACGGACTGGCAGGATATGATCTTCCGTACAGCACTGACTAACAGCCATCAGATCAGCATTTCCGGAGGTACGGATGCAACGACTTATATGGCATCTATCTCCCGCCTGAATCAGGAAGGAGTTGTTAAAGATACCGGCGTAAAACGTACGAATATCTCTTTGAATATCACCCAGAAACTGGGTAGCTGGCTGACAGTGGGTATGGGAACCCAAGCAATCCAGAAAGATTACGGTGGCATACAGGCCGGTATCTCCGATGCTATGCTTCAGTCTCCTTACGGTAAGATGTACAACTCTGACGGTTCTATGCGCGACTATCCGATGGATGAAACATTACACCCGAACCCATTCGCCAACGAAAAAGCAACCAGCGATAAGGTGACCCGCAACATTTTCATCTCTACTTTTGCAGAAGCAATGTTGCCGGTAAAAGGTTTGTCTTTCCGTACAAATTTCGGTTACAACTACCGCTCTAAATTCGAAGGTGAATATTACGGACGTAATACCCTGACCGGACGTGCACAGAACGGTTCTGCCAAAATTTTGAACCAGCATTACTGGGATTATACCTGGGAAAACCTGTTGAAGTACAACCGTGAATTCGGGAAACATAAGATCGATGCTACAGCCTTGTTCAGTATGCAGCAAACCAATACGCAGCAATCGGAACAATCCGGTACGAGCTTCGTAAACGACGATTCCGAATACCATAACATGGCGGGAGCAGAAAACAACAAGACACTCAAGTCCGAACTGACCGAAACAGCAATGTTGTCATACATGTTACGTGTTAACTACAACTATGCCAACAAATATCTGTTGACTCTTACCGGACGTTCCGATGGCTATTCCGCTTTCGGTGAAAACAATAAATATGCATTCTTCCCGTCTGTAGCCGGAGCATGGAACATTTCACAAGAAGATTTCATGGAATCGACTGCCGACTGGTTAAGCATGTTGAAAGTACGCCTGTCATGGGGTTCGAACGGAAACCAGGCCATCAAGGCTTACCAGACACTGGACCGTCTGTCGCTGACGACTTATATCTGGGGTGACAAAGGTACGACAGTCAACGGCGCATTTCTGCCTTACGACGGTGTCGGCAACCCGAACCTGAAATGGGAAACAACCCGTACGATCAATGCCGGTATCGACTTCAGCTTCCTGAACAACCGCCTGTCCGGTAATATCGACTTCTATGTTGCCAATACGTCCGACCTGTTGATGAAACGTACTGTTCCTATCATGAACGGATACAACTCAATCATGGACAACGTGGGTAAAACCCGCAACACCGGTGTAGAAATCGTATTAAACTCCGTAAATGTTGAAACAAAAGACTTCCGTTGGGGATCTACTTTCAACTTCGCCCTGAACCGCGATAAGATCATCGAACTGCGTGGTGATGGCAACGACGACTTGACCAACAAATGGTTTATCGGCGAACCGGTAAGAGTACATTACGATTACGATGTAATCGGTACCTGGCAGGAAAACGACCAGTTTGTTATAAACGGTCATACAATCTCCTGGGATGCAACTCAGAAAAAATACCTGAACGAAGATGGCGTTGAATATCAGAAAGGTGCAGCACCGGGTTCAGCCAAACTGGCGGACCGTGACGGCGACGGTGTGATTACCGCAAAAGATAAAAAGATCATCGGCTCCAAACTTCCGAGTTTCACCATGTCTCTGGGTAACACGATCAATTATAAGGACTTCACCTTCTCATTCCTGTTCAACGGCGTATTCGGCGTGACTAAGGAAATGCAAGACTACAACTTTGAACGTTGGGGACTCGGATACAATTACATCGACGGTATGGATTACTGGACACCGGAAAACCCGACCAACGAAATGACCTCTCCGGGTTATGTACCTTACGACAAACATACATTCTATAAAAAGATGAATTATGTTCAGTTGAAAAATATCACACTGGGCTATAATATCCCGCAGACAGCTTTAAGCAAAATCGGTATTGCCGCTCTGAATATAAATGCAAGTATCAATAATGTATGTACATTCAGCAACGTGAAAAATGCATTGAACTATGATGGTACGGATACAAATGCGAATATCATTTACACCTATCCGACCGCCCGTTCATATATGTTAGGTTTAAATCTTACTTTCTAATCAATAAATGAATACAGATATGAAAAATATATTGAAAGTTGCCGCAGCAACATTTTTACTACTTTCAGGAACTGCGTGTTCCGACTTCCTGGATGAAGACCTGAAAAAAGAATTGGCACCGGATAATACCTACACCAGTACTTATGGTTTCCAGGTGGGTGTAAACGGTCTGTATGGCTGGGCCCGTTCCGAGTTCAACACATGGGGAGGCGGTACGGCTTCGCTAAGCCAGGCTTGTCCGTACGAAGCATTCCAAGTGGCGACCGATATCGTTTATACCGGTCATAAAGACGGTTCCCTGCTTCCATTCGAGAACCTGTCTTATACATCTTCCACGACATTCGTCGAAAACTACTGGAAATGGTCGTACGGCCTGATTGCCAACGTAAACGAATTGCTTACTTATGCCGATAAAAATGAGAACTGGACTGCTCCGACCGATAAAGCCGGTTTTCAGGCAGAAGCCCGCTTCTTCCGCGCTTATGCTTACCGCTACCTGACTTATCTGTATGGTGACGTTCCTTATGTAGATAAAATCGAAGGACAATTCCGCACTGACTTTACACGGACACCGAAAGCGGAAGTGCTCGGACATATGATAGACGATTTGAAGTTTGCTTCAGAGAATCTGCCGGAAAACCCGGATAATATATCCGACGTCGGCAAATTGACGAAATGGGCAGCCATCCACCTGTTATCGGAAGTTTATCTGATGGCCGGAGAATATGCTAAAGCAGAAGAAGCAGCCCTGCAGGTTATCAATTCAGGTTATTTCCATCTGATGAATGAACGTTTCGGTGCACAGAAAGACCAGCCGGGCGATGTATTCTCAGACATGTTCCTCGAATACAATCAGAACCGTACATCCGGTAATATGGAATCCATCTGGGTTATGCAGCTTGAATACGACACCAACGGCGGTGGCGGCAAATACGAAGACTGGACAAAACGTGCATGGGTTCCCAAATACTGGAACGAAACAGGTTTCACATTATGTGACTCATTGGGTGGACGTGGTCTGGCTCAGATCGTTCCGTTCAAATGGTGGATCGATGAAGATGGTTTCTATACAGCCAATGATGTGCGTAATTCAAAATACAACATTAAGAGAACCTGGTATTATAACAACCCTGAAACCCCGGAATTGCTGGGTAAGGAAGCGCCTGTTACGGAAAGTACATGGTCAAAATGTACCATTTATCCGGTTATCACGAAGTTCTTCTATGGAAAGACCGATGACAGCCCGAGTTATGAAGGAAACAACAAAGACCGTATGAAATTCCGTCTGGCAGAGACCTATCTGCTGTTGGCTGAAGCCCGTATCCGTCAGAACAATGCCAGTGGTGCCGCCGAAGCGATCAACGTAGTCCGCAAACGTGCCGGAGCACCGGACATCACAGCATCACAAGCAACAATGGACTTCCTGCTGGATGAACGTATCCGCGAATTGGTTGGCGAAGAACTGCGCCGTCTGACATTGGTTCGTACCGGTAAACTGGTAGAGCGTACCAGAAAGTACAACTCTTACAGCAACAAAATAGACGAACACCATGCTTTATGGCCGATTCCGCAGACAATCATCGACTCCAATACAGGAGCTGATTTCCCACAGAACACTGGTTATTAATCTATAACCGATAAGGGACATTTACAGACAATGTACTTGTCCCTTATTATTTATTAAAATTTATGTATCATGAAACATTTTCTAGTATTTTTATCTCTCCTCTCCACATTCAGTTTATCCGCCCAGGATTGGCTGATCGACGGTTCCTCTTACAAATCGACAGCACAAACAACCCACGATGGGAAACGTCTCGAATTAACGAACGGCCTCCTTCGCCGTACATTCCTGCTTGCTCCCAATGCAGCGACCATCGCCCTTGACAACCTGATGACCGGGCAAAACGAGCTGCGTGCCGTCCGTCCCGAAGCCTTACTTGTCATCAACGGAAAAGAATATCCTGTCGGAGGCCTGACCGGACAGCCGGTCAATAACTTCCTGACAGAAGAATTTATCAACAATATGCAGGCTTGCGATTCAGCATTCATGTTGGTTGATTATCAGATAAGCGAAAGCAAAGAACGTTTCCCCTGGAAACCCAACAGTCAATGGATATCCAACTTATACCCCTGGCCTGTCCCGGGAAAACGGATCACCTTCAATTACCAGGCTCCGGCAACCGCTCCCCAGGAATGTAAAAACCTGAAAATACGTGTCATTTACGAACTGTACAACGGTGCCCCTATCCTGGCCAAATGGATCGAGATCGACAATAAAGGAACAATGCCCGTTACACTCGATTCTTTCAAGTCAGAAATACTCGCTTTGGTCGAAACGGCTCCGAAAGTACATTACGGCGAACCGCATGAAGTCCGCATGATGGCACAGGAAGCAGGTGCTTACACAAAAGATTTCCGTAAACAACCCGTGCAAACCGATGCGCCGCGCGATTATATCGACCGCTTCACCCAACTGTTCGTCGTAACCGACTATGCCATGGGCGGCGATATGGAAGCGATGAAAGACAATCCGGCTGTCCGTTGGGTATTCGATCATCCGGAATACGAATTTACCGGTATCCGCTATTATGGTCAATATAAACCGGCACGCCTGGAAGTCACTCCCCTACTCGGTCCCGGTTTGGAAATCAAACCCGGCGACACCTTTGAATCCTGCACGGCTTTCGAAATGCTGCGTGATGCCAGCGACCGGGAACGGCGCGGACTGGCAGAATGTAAATTCTGGCGTATGATGGCTCCCTGGACACAGGAAAACCCTATCTTCATGCACGTCCGCCAATCGGACAGCGAAGCGGTGAAGCAAGCCATCGACCAATGTGCCGCCGTTGGTTTCGAAATGGTCATTATGACTTTCGGTAGCGGATTCAAAATCGAAAATGACTCAGCCGCCTATCTGCAACGAATGAAAGAACTTAGCGACTACGCTGCCGGGAAAGGTATTGCCATCGGCGGTTATTCCCTCCTGGCAAGCCGCGGAGCTAAAGAACAAGACGCCGCAATCAGTCATAAAACCGGAAAACCGGCCAAAACACGCGAAGAAGGCAGCCGCTTTGGCGTATCTCCCTGTATCGCATCCGATTGGGGAGACACCTACTTCCGTAAATTACAGAACTTCTTCACCACCACCGGAATGAATGTCTTCGAAAACGACGGTTCATATCCCGGCGACCCTTGCGCCTCCACTTCACACAGCGGCCACAAAGGCTATCTCGACTCCCAGTGGAAACAGTGGAAGAAAATCAACCGATTCTATCGCTGGTGTCGGGCAAACGGGGTTTACCTGAACGTCCCCGACTGGTATTTCCTAAGCGGCTCCAATAAAACACCGATGGGATATGTAGAGACCAACTGGTCGCTGCCTCGCGCCTATCAGGAAATTATCGAACGACAGAATATCTATGACGGAACCTGGCAGAAAACGCCCAGCATGGGTTTCATGTTCGTTCCCCTCACCCAATATCACGGAGGAGGCGAAGCGGCCACAATCGAACCGTTGAACGAGCACCTCGACCATTACGAAACGCGTCTACGGAACCTCTTCGGGGCCGGTGTGCAAGCCTGTTACCGTGGTCCGCGCCTCTACGATACGGAAGCGACCAAAGAACTGGTCAACCAATGGGTGGCTTTCTATAAAAAATACCGTCAGATACTCGACTCCGATATCATCCACCTGCGCCGTCCCGACGGACAGGACTGGGACGGCATCATGCACGTAAATCCTTCATTGAAACAGAAAGGATTCATCTCAGTGTATAACCCGCTGGATGTTCCCATCCGCAAAGAGATCAAAATACCTCTTTATTACACCGGACTGACCGACAAAGTGACTGTAAAGGAACAGGATCAGAATGTGCAGGTATATGTATTGGAACGTGACTATTCCGTTACAATCCCCATCACAATACCGGCAAAAGGATACAATTGGTATGTTATTGAATAGGTTTTGCATATAATTTGCATATAAAATAGAATAATCATGAATAGAAACAACACATTAACCAGGCAACTGCTTTTTTGCCTGTCTTTCGGACTGCTCCCTTTACTGAATGCAAACACAAGCAGTCTACAGGCATCAAAGCCTGATGCCCCCAAAAATCAGAAGAAAATATATCAGAAAGGTTGGATCGATTTCAACAAAAACGGAAAGAAGGATATATATGAAGATCCTTCGCAACCTATCGACAAACGGGTGGAAGATCTCCTTAAACAAATGACAGTCGAGGAAAAGACCTGTCAACTGGGAACGATCTATGGATACGGAGCCGTCCTTAAAGATACACTGCCGACCGATGAATGGAAAACCCGTATCTGGAAAGACGGTATCGGTAATATCGACGAGCACCTTAACGGAGAATGGAAACGCACCTCCCTTGACTTTCCTTACTCCAATCACGCTGAAGCAATGAACAAAGTACAGGCCTTTTTCGTAGAAGAGACACGCCTGGGTATTCCCGCCGACCTGACAAACGAAGGTATACGCGGACTGAAACATGAAAAGTCCACCTTCTTCCCCGCCCAGATCGGACAGGGTTGTACCTGGGATAAAGAACTTATCTACGAAATCGGACGCATTACCGGTGAAGAAGCCAAAGCATTGGGATATACCAACGTCTATTCCCCTATCCTCGACCTGTCCCGCGACCCCCGCTGGGGACGTACCGTAGAAAGTTACGGCGAAGACTCTTACCTGGCAGGAGAACTAGGACGCCAGCAAGTATTGGGTATCCAAAGCAACCGGGTTGTTTCAACACCGAAACACTTTGCTATCTACGGCATACCGGGCGGTGGCCGCGACTGCTACTCACGAACCGATCCCCATGCCTCTCCGCAGGAAGTTCACGAACTGCATCTGGAACCGTTCCGCATCGCTTTCCAGGAGGCAGGCGCTTTGGGAACGATGTGTTCACATAACGACTATAACGGAACCCCGGTCAGCGCCAGCCACTACCTGATGACTGAACTGCTGCGTAACCAATGGGGGTTCAAAGGCTATGTCGTTTCTGACAGTTGGGCAATCGACAAAAACATAAAATTCTACCATATCGTAGATACCGAAGAAGAAGCGGTTGCCAGTGAACTAAATGCCGGATTGAATGTCCGCACCTTCTTTGAGCAATCGGAAGTATTCATCGAAGCGTTGAGAAGGGCTTTACAAAAAGGACTGGTAGAAGAAAGTATCCTGGATCAGCGCGTCCGTGAAGTACTCTATGTAAAATTCTGGTTAGGACTTTTCGACGATCCGTATGTAAAAGACACCAAACTTGCCGATAAGATCGTAAACAGCGACAAGAACCGGGAAGTGTCTCTGCGTGCCGCCCGCGAATCGATCGTTCTTTTGAAAAATGATAACAACACCCTCCCGCTGTCGAAAAACCTCAAAAACATTGCAGTAATCGGTCCGCAAGCTGACGAAGTCAAATCACTGACCTCCCGCTACGGTTCTCATAATCCGAATGTGATAACCGGCCTGCAAGGTCTGAAGAACCTGCTGGGAGAAAATGTAAACCTGATGTATGCCAAAGGGTGTAATGTCAGGGATAAAAATTTCCCGCAAAGCGATGTGATGTACTTCGAACTGAGCGATAAGGAAAAAGAAGAAATCGACGAAGCCGTAGAGATTGCTAAAAAAGCCGAAGTTGCTATTATATATGTAGGAGACGATTTCCGCACGATCGGTGAATCCAGAAGCCGCGTGAACCTGGATTTATCAGGCAGACAAAAAGAACTGGTCCGCGCCGTACAAGCCACCGGAACTCCGGTCGTACTGGTACTCTTCAACGGACGTCCGGTTACACTGAACTGGGAAGATGCCAACCTGCCGGCTATCGTCGAAGCCTGGTATCCGGGTGAATTTTCCGGTCAGGCCGTAGCCGAAGTATTATTCGGTGATTATAACCCCGGCGGTAAGCTATCCACGACTTTCCCGAAGTCGGTCGGACAAATCCCCTGGGCCTTCCCTTTCAAACCGAATGCCACCGGCAAAGGCTTTGCCCGCGTAGACGGCGAACTCTATCCGTTCGGTTACGGACTGAGTTATACCACTTTCGAAATCAGCGACCTTCAACCGTCTGCCACAAAAATCGCGGACGGAGACACTCTGACCGTTACATGTAAAGTGAAAAATACAGGTTCGGTAAAAGGGGATGAAGTCGTGCAGCTTTATCTGAATGACGAGACATCTTCCATCTCCCGTTTTGAAAAAGAGTTATGCGGCTTCGAACGTGTCGCACTGGAACCGGGTGAAGAAAAAACGGTTACATTCAAAGTGAACCGCCGTGCTTACGGTATGTATAATGATAAGAATGAGTTTGTGGTAGAGCCTGGAAAATTCTTCCTGTTTGCCGGAAACTCATCCAAGTCAACCCCTTTAAACGCAGAATTTTATGTGGAATAGATTACTTATAAGCCTGTTGCTGCTCTTGGGCAGCCAGGCTCTTTTCTCCCAAACGTGGCTGAATAAAACGGATAAGGATATTCTTCTTTACATCTCAGAAAATAAAGAACGTATAGAAGACAGCAAACAAACGGATACGCTTTTCACCCTGACTTGCCAGGAAGAAGATGAGCTGGGCCGCTTATTCGAAGTATCCTATCGCTTCAATTTAGAAAAAAATGTATGCATATCCTACGAACGTCTGCTGCCGATCCATCGTTATTGGGCAACAACGTTGCTGGAAGAGGCCTCCTTGCAGGAAGCCGATGCCTCCGGAGAAGAAATCGACGTAGACGGAGAGACATTGAATACTCTCTATACCTTCGACAACTTCCGGATACAGGTTTCATTAAAAAACGACCGATTATCCTTACTTTATACGCTACCAGATAAATAAATTCCAGGTAATCCCCTGTCTCTTCGTGCAGACAGGGGATTTTTATATCCAGCCGTTTATACTGAATATCTCACCTTTCATCCATTTTACCGTAACTATCTCTTGACAACGCCTCATTGATTTTGTATATTTGTTACAACCTCTTTTCATAAAGACCTAGGTGTAAATCAATTTAGAGGTACGTCTAAATCAATTTACACCTACCTCTAAATTTAATTAGACGTACCTCTGATTAAAAAATGATTGAGAGAATATCAGAGAAACATCACATTCAGTTTAAACAAAAATCGTATTAATAGTAAACAAACATGAGCATCATTTACAAACCAAGAAAGATGGTATGCACCATCCCCGGCAAAGAAAAAACAGGTTACTTTGCTGCAAAAGCGGTCTCTTCCACAATCGACCTGAACAATTTATGTTATCGTATCTCCAGTAACTGCACGATCACCTCAGCCGATGTCAAAGGAGTGATCGAAGCCCTCCTGACCCAATTCGAACTGGAACTACTGAGCGGCAAAAATATCAGGTTCGGAGATATCGGGACGTTCAGCGCCTCAATCACCAGCGATATTGTTGAGAATAAAGAAGATTTGAAACCTCAGAAGGTCCACATTAAGACAGTTACGTTCCTCCCGTCTACCCGGTTGAAAAATAAACTGAAAACAAAAGCCCGGTTCATGCGGTTACGCGATTTTAACAGGAAATACAATGGAGTAGACGAAGAATAAACAAAAAAATACATATCTTTGCTTCCGACAAATCAATGGTTTCGTGGATTTATTCCTAAAAAAAGCCGATGAAATATGACGAAGAACACACTAGTATTATTTCTTTTATTTTTATTTCCATATCTATTCCAATCTGCCAACAGTAAAAATACTTCCCCTTATTTTTTTACACAGATTGGGGTAGAAGATGGATTAACACAGGGTACCGTTACCAATATCTATCAGGATACGGACGGATATTTGTGGTTAGGAACCCAGGGAGGATTACACCGATATGATGGATACGAGTTCAAGGTGTTCAAAAATAATCCGACTGACTCCTGCTCATTAACAGATAACAACGTACTCGATATCGGAGAAGATAAGAATAAGAATATCTGGGTGATTACAGATAACGGCGTGCATAAAATCACACATCAAACAGGAAAAATCAAAAGATATTATGTAAAAGAGACCCGATTCATGCATTGCTGCATGCTCAGTCAAAGCGGAGACTTTTTCCTTGCCGGAGAAAAATTCATCTATCAATACGATGAGCAAGGCGATTCGCTTGTTTTTAAAGACTGGCTGTCATCCACTCCTATCGCTTCGAATATAAAAGGACTTCAGGAAGATGAAGAAGGGAATCTTTATATAGCAAGTTCATCAACCGGACTTGCAGTCCTGAACAAACAGAGGGAAGTCATACGTTTTTACCAACATGAACCGGAAAATCCGTCTTCGCTGATAAAAGGAGCGATCCGCAGATTATTTACCGACAGCCGGAAAAGGTTATGGATACTTTCCGAAACAGCCGGAATCTGCTATCTTGATAAAGAAAACGAACGGTTCGTCCATCTGAATACGGATAACTCAGCTTTAAGCAGCAATGTTGTCCGTGCAATAGCCGAAACCGATTCCAACACCTTATTGCTCGGAACCTTTTCCGGACTGAACAGGGTAGATATGCAGACATTAAAAGTCACTCCCTATAAATTCAATCCGGATGAACCCGGTACATTAAGCTATTATTCCATACACAGTCTCCTGAAAGATAATACAGGTGCATTATGGGTAGGAACCTGGAAGGGACTGAATTATTACAGCCCGGTCAGAACACAGTTTTACCGGATCACGCCCCGTGAATTTACCGGATTATTAGGAATGGGCAAAGAAGACAGTGACGGAAATATCTGGTTCGCAACTGAAGGAGCCGGACTTTTTTGCTATAATCCAAACACGCAAAGCCAACAATTTTATCCTAAAAAGTCTCCTTACAAAAACAATTACAATTCAAACATCTTTAAATCACTACTTATAAAAGGCGACAGCATTATCTGTGCTACGAATCTGGGATCCGTTTATCTGTTTTCACGTAAACGGAAAGATTATCGCCTACTCTATGATTACCAGTATGGAGATATTTATACTCTACTGAATGACAGTAAAGACAGACTATGGATCCCAACAAATTCCAAAACAGGATTAGTGCTTATCGATAAAGGCGAACAGATCAATCAGTTCAAGGTAGACGGAAAAAGCAGAAAATTCTTTTTTGTTACAGCAATAAAAGAAATAGAGCCGGATGTTTTTATTATGGGTACACTCAGCCAGGGACTCCATAAATATGATATGAAGAAAGAGACACTTAAAACGATCTCTTCGGCAGAACTGAACCTACCCGAAAACGTGAAGCCGGGAACTGTCAGTACGATCCTGACCGATTCATTACAAAATATATGGGTTTCATTTTTTGGTTATGGCATCTTTCGTTTTGACCGCGACCTCAACCTGATCAAACATTATACAGTTGAAGACGGTGTAACAGATGGCTATATCTATTCAATGGTAAGCGACCGGAACCAATCTTTATGGGCATTATCCGAAAATGATTTATATTGTTATAATGCAGAAAAAGATTGCTTTGCTCCCATCCGTAACGAAAGCCACCGGGCATTGGAATTTACGTTACATGCAGGAACGACCGACACAAAAGGTACTCTTTATTTTCCCGGAAATAAAGGCATATTATGTTTTAATCCGTCCCGGATGGAGAAAAACACTTATATCCCTCCCGTATATCTGACAAGCCTATCCATAAATAATAATCCGGTAGAATTAGGGGACACTCAATCCCTCCGGTTAAAAGCGGATGAAACCAATATAGCAATCGGATATACGGCTCCAGACTTTATCTCACCTAAACAAAATCAATATGCCTATCAAATGGAAGGGGTAGAAAAGGAGTGGAACTATGTAAGGGGCAGAAGGGTCGCTTATTATAGTAATCTCTCCCCTGGTACTTACAATTTCAAAGTAAAGGTCTCAAACAGTGTAAATTTGTGGAATCCACAGGAAGCTTCCCTAAGCATCACAGTCACCCCTCCCCTTTACAAAACATGGTGGGCTTACATCTTGTATATCATCACAATAGGTACTATTATATGGAAGTTTATATACCATCAGAAAGTACGTCACGAACTGGAAAGCAGTATCCGCTTCAAACAGCTGGAACAGGAAAAAATGAAGGAATTACACGAGGAACGTATGAGATTATTTACCAACTTCTCACACGAACTACGCACTCCTTTGACACTTATCATCAATCCGCTCGAGGATATGTTGCGCCATAGTTCCTTCTCTACGGAAGTCAAAAACACGTTGCAACTCATGCGTAAAAACACACAACGTCTGCTCTTACTCGTTAATAATCTGATGGATGTGCAAAAATATGACTCACAGAAAATGGTACTTCAAAAAGAGAAATTCGATCTATCCGTGTTCGTTCAGGAGTTATATGAGTTATTCGTCCCGGTAGCAAAAAACAGGAATATCACTTTTACCCGGAAAAATGAATTGCCGGTAGATTATTGTGTTTATTATGATCGTCAAGAAATTGAAAAAGTGCTGTTTAACTTACTTTCAAACGCCTTTAAGTTCACCCCGGAAAAGGGAACAATTGAAATTATATTGTCTGTACTTTCAAGCGAAAATGACATAGTTCGTGTGAAACTATGTCAAAATCGGCATCTATCAGAAGACTACTATTTACACATACAAGTATCTGATAATGGGGAAGGTATCACATCTGAAGATATTGAAAAAATCTTCCAGCCATTCTACCGCTCTTCACAAGATTTACATCATCAGATTGCAGGTTCGGGTATCGGACTAAGTTTAGCACGTTTCATAGTAGAACAACATAGTGGAATAATCTGGGCGGAAAACATAGTACCAACCGGAACATGCATGCATGTTTTACTTCCTCTCCCCGAAAAGCCAGTAAGTAATCCGGTCAAACAGACAGAATCCTCCCCCCTGATGAATGTGCAGGAGTTTATTCCTTCCGAAAAAAAAGAAACTCCGGTTATCTCACAAACATTGCTTTTAGTAGAAGATAATAAAGATGTGCTGGATTATCTGGAAAAACAATTTGAAAATGAATATAAGGTGCTGAAAGCAGAAAACGGAAAAGAGGCACTTACACAAATAGCCATAAAAATACCCGAACTGATTGTCAGTGATATCATGATGCCCGAAATGGACGGACTTGAACTGTGCCGTCGGATCAAGCAAAATCCGCAAACAGCCCATATACCGGTCATTCTATTAACAGCCAAAACAATGCCTTCGCAAATCACCGAAGGATATAATGCCGGAGCTGACGATTATATCATAAAGCCATTCGATATAGGCCTATTGCAAGCACGTGTGCGGAATTTGCTGACTTCACGAATACAGATACGGAAAAAATATGAGAAAAAGATCGATCTGAATGAACTCGGAGTCAAAACATCTCCGCTTGACGAAGAGTTCCTGAAACAATATACAAATATTGTGAAAGCAAATTTCTCCAACCCGAAACTCGATATTGATATGATCTGCAAAGAAATCGGTATGAGCCGCGCAAACTTCTACCGAAAAGCGAAAACACTTACTTCCCTCTCTCCGGCTGAGATGATCAAAAATCTGCGTCTAGAAGCGGCAGCCCAGATGTTGCGTGAAACAGATTTAAGTGTCAGTGAAATTTTGGAAAAAGTAGCATTCAGCAGTAGCGGATATTTTGCCTCCTGCTTTAAACAAGTCTACGGAATGCCTCCAAAGGAATACCGAAAAGTTAATTCGACAGGAAAATCAATGAGTTGACACAAATCTTACCATCATTGATATGAAATTAACCTTTCATGTAGGATAATACGGACAATTTTGCCCTCGAGTTAATTAATAAGAGTTAACCATTCATTAATATTATTCTATATGAAGAACAAAGTTTTAATCATGCTGATGGGCTTTTTCCTTTTTGCCCATCAATTGTTCGCCCAGGACGTAAGTGTGTCCGGTAACGTAAAAGATGAAAAAGGAGAAGCTTTGATTGGGGTTTCCATCCAAATAAAAGGAACCCCCACTGGTAACATCACCGATATAGACGGTAACTTTACGCTTTCGTCTGTGCCCGCAAACGGCGAGTTGGTATTCTCTTACATGGGTTACGAAACCCAGACTATTCCGGTAAAAGGAAAATCAGTTATTAATGTAGTATTGAAAGAAGACTCACAGGCCCTCGATGAAGTGGTCGTAGTCGGTTTCGGTACACAAAAGAAAGTTAATTTAACTGGCGCTGTCGCTTCAGTCGGTGCTGAAGTATTGGAAAACAAACCGGTTGCCAATGTCGGCCAGGCATTGCAAGGAGTTGTACCCAACCTGAACGTATCGGCAACAAATGCATCGCCAAATGCATCGCCTTCATTCAACGTACGTGGGGGTACTTCCATCGGCTTGGATAGCGATGGAAAAAAATGGGAAATCAAGAACGGTAGCCCGCTGATCATCGTTGACGGTATACAGGTGGACACAGACTATTTGAACATGATGAACCCGAGCGACATAGAAAACATTTCTGTCCTGAAAGATGCTTCTGCTTCCGCCATCTACGGTGCACGTGCAACTTATGGTGTAATGTTGATTACAACAAAATCGGGAAAGAACGATTCCAAGGCAACCGTTACTTACAACATGAACCTGCAATGGAACACGCCGTCGCATATCCCGGATATTCTGGATGCCTATACCATTCAATTGGCAAAAAACAAACAAGCTGAAATGACAGGAGGTACAGTCACTCCCTGGATGGAAACATTGCTGGCCGCCAAAAAGAAATACATGGAAGATCCCAGACCTGAAAATGCATGGATCTACAATGAAGGCAGTACGACCAATATGACTTGGGTTGCTAATATGAACCCGTATGAAATAGGAGTAAAAGACTGGACGCCGTTGCAACGTCATAATATTTCTATCAGTGGAGGTTCTGCCAAGACACATTATTACATTTCTTTAGGCTATCAACGCCAGGAAGGTATGTACACAATCAACACCGATGTACAAAACCGCTATAACATCAACATGAACCTGAATACAAACATTAACAAATGGTTGGATGTTGCTACCAAAATTTCTTATAATACAAGTAATTATAATGAACCTTACATGAATTACCAAAAAGGTAAAGTATGGGAAGCTATGAAAAATGATCCGGGACGTAATATGAACATGCCTATCAAAACAGGTCCGAACGACCCGATTCCGGATACATGGACCGATAACATTCTGGGTTGGTTGGCTTATGGAGCAACACAAAGTACAAAGAATACAAATACGGTATTTAACATTACTCCCACTCTCACCATTTGCCCGGAATTAAATGTAAAAGCAGAGTTAACTTATCGTCCTACGGAATATTTTCAGAAACGAGTAATACCCATCCGTAATTATGTCGTTGACAACTGGACTACTACAATTAATTCACATACATATCCATCTACAGTAAGAGAAGAAACAAGACATTCCGATTATTATACAATCAATGCATACGCAAATTTCAACAAAGCATTTGGCAATCATAATGTATCAGGTGTAGCCGGTTTCAACCAGGAATGGTATTACTATCGCAAACTGTATGGAGAAGCCGAAGACATTTTGACAAACGACCTGCCGACTTTAGGCATGACGACAGGTACTCAATACACAGGAGACAATGAAGAACATTGGGCCATACGTGGTGCTTTCGTTCGTGCTAACTACGACTATGCAGGACGTTACCTGTTTGAATTTAGTGGCCGTTATGACGGAACTTCTCGTTTCGGACATGACACCCGATATCAATTTTTCCCATCTTTCTCTGCAGGTTGGAGACTTTCGGAAGAAAAATTCATGGCTAATACCCGCAACTGGTTAGACAATCTGAAGATTCGCGGATCATGGGGTTCACTGGGTAATCAGAATGTAGCAAACTACGCTTATATAGCCAGTTATGGAGCAGCAGGTTATATTTCATGGGTTATGAACAATGAGCAGATCAAAGGTATGAACCCGACAGGTATCATTGCCAGTGACCTTACTTGGGAAACTGCCAGCACACTCGACTTCGGTGTAGATGTAACAGCATTGAAAGGTCGATTGGATGCTTCTTTCGACTGGTATACCCGCCGTACAACAGATATCCTTATGAGCGGGACAAAACTCCCGGCTGTATTAGGAGCATCTGTTCCAAAACGTAACTCCGGTGAATTGAAAACAAACGGTTGGGAATTAAGCTTGAAATGGAGAGATCAATTAAGTAATGGCATTCGTTATGATATTGGTCTGGTATTATCTGATTATCAATCAGAGGTTGTTAAATTTACAGGCAATCCAAACGGCTTATTGAGTACTTTATACGATGGTATGAAGATGGGTGAAATTTGGGGATATGAAACAGTTGGTATTTTACAAGAGGACGATTTCACTATTGATGAAAACGGTAAATATGTATTAATTGGTCCAGACCAGTCTAAGGTACACAAAACCTTATACCCAGGCGATATACGCTATGCTGATTTAAATGACGACGGTGAAATCTCTAATGGAGATAATACACTGGAAAATCCGGGTGACCGCCGAATCATCGGTAATTCTACTCCGCGTTTCCAATATGGTATCACCGGTAATATTTCGTGGAAGAACTTAGATTTGAATATCTTTTTCCAGGGTATCGGTAAAAAAGATGTTTGGATCAGCGACAACGTATTTTGGGGTGGAGACACTGCCGGTAACTGGGAAATGTATAATAACTCCTGGACACCGGAGCGCACCGATGCCAAATATCCAATGTATGCCGGACGTATTTCCAGTACGACTCAGAGCGGTTACCTGTTCAATGCAGCTTACCTCCGTTTGAAAACATTAGCGCTGGGTTACACTTTGCCGAAAGCATGGGTAAACAAAGCAAAATTGTCAAATGTCCGGTTAAGTATCTCCGGTTACAACTTATTTGAAATCACTCAAATTCCGGACCTGTATGACCCGGATCAAATCTCATCCGCTTATCCGATGATGCGTTCTGTTGCATTCGGTCTGCAAGTAGGTTTCTAAATAACACAATTCTAAACACGATATTATAAATTATGAAATTAAATATTAAGAAATATATGCTGGCACTCGGCATAGCCGTCACGTTGCTGCCAGGTTGTAATGATGATTTCATGGAACGTTATCCGTTAGATGAAATTACCGATGAAAGTTTCTGGAAATCGGAAACAGACTTAAAGATGATGCTGAATAGTTTATACCCGCTTTATATCATCGGACATAAAAGCGGTTGGGCAGATTCTGATACCTATCCATTCGGTGTTACTGGTAGTCCACTTATGTATGCAGATGTATACTCTGATAATTGCGTAAGAACAGGATCTGAATTTAGTAGCTTAGCTGGCGAATTAGTTGTTCCGACAGGTGCAGGTGAAAGCACGGGATGGTATTGGTGGAATCTACGTAAGGTAAACTTTTTCCTTACACATTACGACAAAGCTGAGTTAAGCCAGAAAAAGAAAAACGCTTACGCTGGTGAAGCCTATTTCTTCAAAGCATGGGAATATTATAAAAAAGTACTCTATTTCGGCGATGTACCTTGGTTGACACGTGACTTAAATGTGGATTCGGAAGAATTATATGCACCACGTACACCCCGTGCAGAAGTGATGGACTCTGTTTTGATGTGTATTAATAGAGCGATAGAATGGTTGCCGACAAAAGCAGATCAGGAAGTGGACCGTTTAAATAAAGATCAGGCTAATTTCTTGAAAGCACGTATTTGTTTGTTTGAAGGTACATTCCGCAAATATCATACAGAATTGGGATTACAAGATTCTGCCAACAAATGGTTGGAAGAAGCAGTAAAAGCTTGCGAAACATTACTTGGTAAATATTCTCTTTACAATATCGGAGAAGATACTTACTGGAAAATGTTTGCTGCAATCGACTTATCAGATAATCCGGAAGTTATTTTAGCTCGTACCTACCTTGAAAATAAAGTCGGACATGCTGCTCAACGTTATTTCAATCAAAATAACGCCAACCGTGAATCTATGGGAGTAACACGAGGTCTGATTGATGAGTATCTCTGTATTGACGGTCGCCCTATCTATACAGGAGGAAATGAAGGTAATTATGAAAAAAATCCGAACTTCCTTGGTTACGGAAAATGGACTGAGTTGGAAAACCGTGATCCCCGTTTAACGCAAACAGTATGCCGTCCGGGTGAACACGTTACAATATATAAAGCCGGTATTGTTGATAAAGAACTAAACGGCATCACATACCCGGGACTTAGTTATTCGCAAAGTAGTTCTACCGTGACAGGTTACCGTGTTATCAAACATTGGATGGGAGATATCGTTGAAGAAGACCGTTTATATAATGGTATTCAGGCTGCCATCGAATTTCGCTATGCAGAATTGCTTTTAAATTATGCGGAAGCTAAATACGAACTGAACGGAACCCTTTCACAGTCTGATATAGATTTGACAATTAATGCTTTACGTGAACGTGCAGGCTTTGATTTTTCAAAATATCCCACAGCTAAATTAACTGTTGGTAAAGAGCCTGCCGACCCTCGTCTGGATAAGATATATGCAGAAAAGCTTGATTATACGGTTAGCCCTTTACTACGTGAAATTCGTCGTGAACGTCGTATAGAGTTGGCTATTGAAAATCACCGTTACGAAGACTTAATGCGTTGGAAAGCCGGTAAATTATTGACAGTTCCTTTGCGTGGCATGAACTTCAACGCTGTAAAAGATTTGTATGATGGAAGTCACACAGACAAACCCGAAATAGCAGTAAAAGTAGAATTAGGTAAAACTGTATTTGCAGACAAAGACGGATTTATCATCTGCTATCCAAAAAGTCCGTATAAAAACACAATCAACGGTACACTTCCTTGGGATGACTATCGCTACTACTGGCCTATTCCGAAAGAAGAGTTAATTATGAATCCGAATTTAGTTCAAAACAAAGGTTGGGAAGACAAATAATTTTGATACCTACTTAATATTGTAAAGAGGCTATCCGATAATTCGGATGGCCTTTTTTCTCTTCTGAAAAAACATATGCCTTTTCCACCCTCATTTCCTCCTTCCGAGATAATAGTGATCGCATTTGATACAATTTTATATGTTCCCGTACACAATTTAGGCATACATTTGTTTTGTACAATTGAAATAGAATAACTTTAACATATCATGAACATGAAATATAAAGCATATTTATGCTCTTTCCTGTTAACCTTCCCAATTCTGGGTAAGGCTTCAGCCGAAGCTGATTCGTTGCGTCAGGTACAAATAAGCCGGCTGCAAGAGCAAGTCAACTGGGTAAACCCGGAAGCTATACGCGCTTATCTGGACGATACAAAATCATCCTTGGGAGATAAAGCTCCGGTGCTCTATCAAAAGCTGGAAGAACTGGAAACATTACTTCCCCAGGTAAACCGGCATTTATCTGAAGACACCACCCGGCAGACGATTGCCGAAGCAGAAAAACTGCTCGCCCTCAAACGGGAAATCATTCTGGCTAATCCGCTACTCGACGTAGACAAAATCCTGATAGCCCGTTATCGACTGGGAAATAAGGCACGCAAAGCGATGGGACCGTCGCTCGGGACCTCCGTTGCCAACTATAATTCTCTATTCTCCAGCCGCCGGAAAGGATATGATGCAGAAATCAGCCAGCTTTCAAATCTTCGCGGAGACATTCAAAGTAAAACGATCTATAAGCCGGAAGCGGATGTACCCATCTCAGATATACAACTGCACTGGGATGCAGACCGGCTGTTGTTCTCCTCTCTTAATGAGAACCGCCAGTGGCAAATCTATGAAATAAACACAGACGGAACGGGCCTGCATCAAAAAGTAGTTGTCGATGAACCGGACCTCGAATTTTGCGACGCCAACTATCTGCCGGACGGCAAAGTGGTGGCCACCTGTAATATTGGTTATAACGGTGTCCCTTGCGTACATGGAGACGATGTCGTTGCCAATCTCGTTTCCTACGATCCGGAAACAAAAAATATCCATCGCCTGACATTCGACCAGGACGGGAACTGGGCGCCGATCGTCATTCCGAACGGCCGCCTGATGTACACCCGCTGGGAATATACTGACCTGACACATTATTTCTCCCGCATTGTTATGCACATGAATCCGGACGGGACAGAAAACAAAGCACTCTACGGAAGCGGTTCCTATTTCCCGAACAGTACATTCGACATGAAACCGCTCTCCAAATACAACAGCCGTTTTGTCGGTATCATCTCCGGCCATCACGGAACAGCTCGTTCCGGCCGGCTGATTATCTTCGATCCGGCCAAAAGCCGTAAAGAGGAAAAAGGAATGGTCCAGGAATTACCTTTCAGCAAACGCCCGATCGTCCCGATCATCAAAGACGAACTGGTGGAAGGTGTATGGCCGCAATTCATGAAGCCTTATCCTTTGAATGAAAAATATTTCCTGGTGGCCTGCAAACCCGGTCCCGACGCACTTTGGGGAATCTATCTGGTGGATATATTCGACAACCTTACCCTGATCACCGAGCAGGAAGGCGAAGGCCTCACCGCCCCCATCCCATTGAAAAAAACGGAAACACCTCCTATCATCCCGTCGAAAATCAAACCGGGAGAGAAAGAGGCTACCGTATTTATACAGGACATCTATGAAGGTGAAGGCACACAAGGCGTCCCGCGGGGAACAATCAAATCGCTCCGCATCTTCGCCTACGAATATGCCTATATCCTCGCTCCTTCCGACCATGATGCACAGGGTATTCAGAGCGGATGGGATATTAAACGTATTCTCGGTACCGTCCCTGTTGAAGAAGACGGTTCCGTCATGTTCAAGATACCGGCCAACACGCCTGTCTCTATCCAGCCACTGGATAAAAACGGGGCCGCTATCCAATGGATGCGAAGCTGGCTGACCGGTATGCCCGGCGAGATTGTCTCCTGCACGGGTTGCCATGAAGATCAGAACACGATCGCCATGCCTAAACGCACAATCGCCTCCACTATCCTCCCGCATAAACTGGAAATGCCCGAAGGAGGCGTCCGCCCGTTCACCTTCCGCCTGGAAGTGCAACCGGTATTGGACCGCAACTGCGTATCCTGCCACAACGGTACTGTCGCCCAGCCGGATTTCCGGAAAGACCAGATGGTCACCTATAAACGTGGCATCCTGACAAAGCTGGAACGCCATTACGACCAGAGTTATCTGAACCTCCACCCCTACGTATACCGCCAGGGACCGGAATCGGATATCTATGTGCTTCGCCCTTACGAATATTATGCGAACAACAGCGAACTGATCCGTATCCTGCAAGCAGGTCACCACGGAGTAAAAATACCGGCAAAAGACATGCAGACCTTATACACCTGGATCGACCTGAATGCCCCCTATTTCGGAGCATTCACCCAACTGGACCTGAAAAAGGAAGCTCCCCAGAACCAGGTAGAACGCCGCATGGAACTGTCAGAGAAGTACAGTGGCGTACGTGTCGACTGGCAACAGGAGATTAAGGATTATGCAGCATGGCTGAAAAATAAGGAAAACAACGAAACAGACGGTACTACCGGAGCGACTTCGTCAACCGAAGCCAACGCAGGTACAACCAAGGACAAAAAGAAAACGAAAACAATTAAAGTCAAAGGTTTCCCGTTCAGCCAGGAAGAGGCCGTAAAGAAACAGGCCGAAACCTCCAAGTCCCCACGTCAGCTGACTGTTGCTCCGGGTATCACACTGGATATGGTCTGGATTCCCGCCGGTACATTTGCGATGGGTGACAATAACGATCCGTCTGCCTCACCTGCCTTCAAAACACAGGTTAAGGAAGGTTTCTGGATGAGTACCACCGAAATCACGAACGAACAATTCGGTGCCCTGTTCCCCGAACATGACAGCCGGTATATCGGTCAGACCTGGAAAGATCATACGACTCCCGGTTATGCCGCCAATTTACCGAAACAGCCGGTAATCCGTGTAAGTTGGGAGGAAGCGAACGACTTCTGTAAAAAGCTGGGAGAGAAAAATCAATGCCGTATCGCCCTTCCGACAGAGACACAATGGGAATGGGCCGCCCGTGCAGGATCGGCCGGTGACTTCTGGTTCGGTGACCGTAAAGCAGACTTCGGCATCTACGAAAACCTGGCAGACAGTACGACTGTCGACCTGGCCGTCACCGGTGTAAATCCCAAACCGATGCGTTCCAACGATCCGATGCGCCAGTTCTGGGACTTCCTGCCGAAAGAGTTGGGAGTCAACGACCACCATCTGATATCGGCCGATGTCGCTTCCATGAAACCGAATCCCTGGGGACTATACGACATGAACGGAAACGTAGCGGAATGGACCCGTTCCGATTACCTCCCCTATCCTCTCAAAGAGAAAACGGAAAAGGTCAAACCGGAACAGAAGATTGTACGCGGAGGCTCCTGGCGTGAACGCCCGAAATACTCAACCTCGGCCATCCGCAAGGCTTATTATCCGTGGCAACGCCCGTTCAATGTAGGGTTCAGGGTTATTGTTGAAGAGTAGAGTCAATCATATTACCTCCAAATAGCTTCTTCCATTCCCGGCACGGTTCACACGAATCTGTACCGGGATACGTTCCGTCATCTCCTGTACATGTGAGATTACTCCGATCTTGCGGCCTTGTGTACGGAGGCTTTCCAGAGCATCCATGGCAATCCGGAGGGTATCGGCATCCAATGAACCGAACCCTTCGTCGATGAAAAGGCTTTCTACCTTCATCCGGTTGGAAGACAAGGAAGACAATCCGAGCGCCAATGCCAGCGAAACCAGGAAAGATTCGCCTCCCGACAAACTGTGCACCGTACGGACCTCATCGCACATATCACGGTCGATAACCTGTAAAGCCAGCGTTTCAGGCACCCGTTCCAACCGGTAACGGCGGCTCAGGTCACGCAACTGCACATTTGCATAACTTAGCAATACATCCAATGTATATCCCTGGGCGATACGACGGAACTTGGCACCATCGGCCGAACCTGCCAGGTCATTCAGTTTCGCCCAACGTTCACTCTGCTTACGGCAGGCTTCAAGTTCTTCCTGCTGACTGGCTATCTTCCGTTTGTTTTCAGATTGGGTACGGAGCCGGAAAGCATATTCATTCTTTTCCTGGGTGATACGGGGAAGAAGAAGTTCCAGCACCTCCCCTTCGTGAGTCCGATTCCAGGATTCTGACCAGTCGGACAAAGCCTTTTGGCGGACCAATAAATCTTCCGACGCTTTTTCCAGGTCGCGGGCAATCTGGTCGGAGATACCCCGCAACTGATCGGCAACACCCGACTGCTCCGTCTGAACGGCTTGCAGGCGTTTCAGGCGCTCTTTCAGTTCCTCTTTACAACGGTTGTAATCCTGTTCAACCTGGTCGGCCGGCTTACCGGAAAGCAGTTTAGAACGTTCGGCCCGGAGCGCGGTAAGTTCAGAACGGTTCTTGTCGTGACGCAGGGTAGCCTCTTCTACTTCTTTAGTCAGCGAAGGGAGGAAAGAGGCGTACGATTCGCATTCGGCTTTTTGGGCACTCTGCTCCCGTTGCAGTTGTTGCAGCTTTTCCGTATTTTCATGCCACTGACGGGCAAAAGTGGTTAAGGTATCCCGGAAAGAGTCCGGGTCCTGTTGCCAGGCTTTTTGCCATTCGTCATTCCCGAAAAGGCGGTTGGCAGCGGAGAGTGACTTCTCCAGCGTCTCCCGGCTTTCCACACGAATCGCTTCTTCACGGGTTATCTGCGTCTCAGCCAGTTTCTGACGTCCCTGCAAATCTGTACGGATATGGTCGGCCTCGGTAAGCTCCTTATGCAATTGCAGGAGTTGCTGTTGAAGCAGGCTTAGTTGCTTTTCATTGGCGGTATAGGCTGCTTTACGGGCATTCAATTGCTGGATTTGTAAAGTCATTGCAGCGATGGCCTGTGTGATGGGATTTTCACACACCCCCTGCCCCCTCTCAAGAGGGGAAAGGTTACCATCAGTTGCAACAAGGGGTATCCGGCTCCCCTCTTGAGAGGGGGCAGGGGGTGTGTTACCCTCCATTACCGGATGATGCGTACTCCCGCAAACCGGACAAGGTTTCCCTTCCTGCAATTTCTCCCGCAACTCCAAAACATCCCCGCTAACAGCCTGCCGGGCCTGTTCCACCAACAGATTCTCACGTTCCACACGAACAGCATCCATCTGTTTATCTAGTTCAGTTATATCGGTTTCTTTTTGGGTTTGTTCCAATTTAACTTTAGCATCTTCTGTCTTTCGCAAAGCCAGTTGTTTGCTTTCTATTGTGCGCTGAACAGTGACAAGTTGTGCAGTCTGACGTTCCGCCTCCCGTTTAACGGAAGTGATTGTTTTCACGGCCTTTTCCATTGTGTGGCGACTTGCGGAAGCTGCATCAAGATGCAACAGCAAAGCAGCCAACTGTTCAGCTATACTCTCCTTGCTACGATACCGTTCGCGCCAGTCGCTTAACCGCGTAATCTCGGCCAGGCTTTGTTGTTGTCGGGTCCGGGCGGCTTTCAGCTTATCCTCTCCCTCCTTCTGCCGCCGGAGCACATCCCGCAGGCGGGTTTCCGTTTCTTTCACCGAACGGGTTACCTCATCGAGGCGCACATCCAGTTTGCGGGCTTGCTGCAACTCCTGCTGCAAGGCTTTGAAGTCTGCTTCGGAGCGTTGTTCATCCTGAATACCCTGTTCATACTCTTTACGGGCGGTATTCAATAGTTCCGTAGCCCGGAGCAGTTTGGCGACAGCCTCTTTCTGCTGAACCCGCCGGGATTCTATCTGCTGTCCGGTAGATTTAACGGCCTCCTGCAAAGCCTGTTGTTCTGCTTTCGCCTTTTCCAGGGCGGACAAAGCGGCTTCCGACTCTTTCAGCCGGGTTTGCAGTTCCTGTTCCGCTTCTTCCGTCAATAATTCGATTCCCTGGATACGGGCCTGTACCTTATCATAAGCCTCTTTGGCAACGGCATTCTTTTCAAAAATCAGGCGGGAGATCGAAGAATAAAGTTCCGTGCCTGTCAGCTTTTCAAGCAGCGACGCTTTTTCTCCCTGCTCCGCTTTCAGGAAAGTGGAGAAATCGTTTTGCGCCAGCAGGACGGAACGGGTAAACTGTTCGAAGGTCAGACCAATCAGTTCTACCGTACGCGCCTGCAATTCCGAGCGGGTCCCCTGCTCTTCTTCTTCCTTATCTATATTATATAAGGTAACGCGGGGACTCTGCAAACGTCCGTTCTCCTTGTCGCGGGCACGTCCTACCGACCAGCGCGAACGATAGCGGTGACCGTTCAACGCCAGAAAGTCGACTTCCGCATATCCCGAAGCCGTCCCTCTTCGTAACAGGAAACGGGGATCGCTCTGGGGAAGCACCTCCTCATTCACATCCCGCAGTCTCACATTATTCTCTTTTGCCTGGTCCGTACGCGGCGTACGGGCAAACAAAGCCAGGCACATAGCATCCAATATCGTAGACTTCCCGGCTCCCGTCGGTCCCGAAATGGCAAAGATTCCGGCAGACAACAAGGGTTCGGTCGTAAAATCAACATCAAAATCTCCTTCCAACGAGGCCAGGTTACGGCCCCGTATCGCTAATATCTTCATAAAGAAACCTCCCGCATTACATCGTTGAACAATGATTCGATATCTTCCGGCAACTCGCCGCCATACTTACTGGTAAAGGCATGTTTCAGCATATCCAGCGGGGCGATACGTTGCAGGTCGTTGTAAGACAACGGACGGACCGTATCCGCCTCCTCCCGTTTCGGATAAGAGGGGACAATAGAAGTCAGGCGGACCGCTTTATCAGCCAGCGCCTCTTCTACGCGGTGGCGGAATCCCGGGTCGGGCTCCGTCAGCAACACACGCACCTCCACATACGGCCAACGAGCCGGTTCGTCGCCCTCCTCCTGATTAGCCACAGGCAGTCCGGCAAGCTGTTCAACCACCTCCTCCGGCGATGCTGGCTGCTCCGGAATCCGATGCAAGGCGGCAAACAAAGGGACAGACAGCGGTTCGACATCCGACAGGCATCCGTTTTCCACCGTAACGGCAACGACCTGGTGGCGGTAGTTCGTTTCCGAAAAAGACATCGGCAACGGACTGCCGGAATAGCGCAGGTTCTCCCTGCCTCCTATCCGCTGCGCTTTATGGATATGCCCGAGCGCCGTATAAGCCAGCCCTTCATCGAATGTATCCGAAGAGACGGATTCCAGACCGCCCATAATGATGCGCTCGCTACGGTCGTCGTCCGACAGTTCGGCCCCGGTAGCGTGCAGATGCCCCATGGCGACCAATGCCTCACCGGGCTGCCGCCGGGCATCGGCGAAATCGTAGAGCTGGCGGTACATGCGGTTTATACCGGCTATATATGTATCATGCCCCTCCTCCGGAGCCGGATAATCTCCCTGACGCAGATAAGGAACGGCGAGACACCAGCCTTCCCGCTTTTTCTCCTTATTATATAAAGGTATCACCAGGGAATCGAAATCAATCTCTCCACTTTCCGTCCGCCGGATAATCCCGACAATGGAGGTATTCAACTCTTCCAGCAAAGGAATCGGAGATTCCAGCCGCGCAGCCGAATCATGATTACCGGCAACGACAATAACCTGCAAATGCGGATTGCACCGGTTCGCCTCTTTCAGGAAATGAAAGAAACGGCGTTGCGCCGAGGCGGACGGGTTGGCTACATCGAACACATCACCGGCAATCAACAGGACATCCGTCTGCTGTTCCGCCAGGGTATCCACCAGCCAGTTCAGAAAGGCATCGTGTTCTTCCTCCCGGTCGTAACCGAAGAAAGTCTGGCCGAGATGCCAGTCGGCAGTATGTATAATCTTTAAAGACATAGTTTGTATATCTTGTTTCCGTTAAAATGAAGATTCAAAGATAAAGGATAATTCAGACATATACAGCCTGGCGGTGACTTTATATAAACACAAAAATAACTGCCGGTATTGCATATCACAACTGGATTCCTTTCATATCACAGTTGGATTCCGTTTGTTTCACAGATGGATTTCTTTTGTATCACAGCTGTGAAACACAAAGAAGATCGGATGAAAACGCCAGTGGCTCGGGAGGTAATCCGTTCTGTCTGCCGGGTAAACGGTTGCATTCCGGCAGACAGATTCAGCTATTTCCCAGGCACTTAATCCTGTAACCGAGAAGTTATGGAATTGTCTTGGTAATGAAAAACAGCAGTAACCGGTTCGTAATCCGGGCTCCCTACTTTTGCAGCAACAAAAAGGAACAAATTTATGACAAATTTTACTTCTGACTCGCGTGTAGGACGTGTGCTCCTACTCCCGGCCGGATTATTGGCTTGCAGCTTATTTACCCCTTTTACCGTAACTGCAAAGAATGACATTCCGGTAACAATCTCCCAGCAGGTTCGAACGAAGATACAGGTGAACGGTACCGTTACCGATGCGACCGGCGAACCACTGATCGGAGCGACCGTTCTCGAAAAAGCCAGCGGTAACGGAACGATTACCGACGTCGACGGAAATTTCAGCCTGGCAGTCCCCTCCGATGCCGTATTATCGGTTAGTTACATCGGTTACAAACCACAGGACATCGTAGTCAACGGCAAAACGACTTTCAATGTCGTGCTGGAAGACGACTCCGAGAAACTGGAAGAAGTGGTCGTTGTCGGCTACGGCGTGCAACGCAAGGTGAACCTCTCCGGTTCCGTAGACCAGATTAATGCCAAGCAACTGGAAGCCCGCCCAATCACGAACATTTCAAAAGGTTTGCAGGGAATGGTCCCCAACCTGAACATCGACTTCACCAGCGGCGAACCGGGACAGGCCGCTAAAATCAATATCCGTGGAGAAGCCTCCATCAACGGTGGCAGCCCGCTGATCCTGATCGACGGCGTCGCCTCGGATGCCGAAGAACTGAACCGGTTGCTCCCGGAAGACATCGAAACCCTTTCGGTGCTGAAAGATGCCTCCTCCGCAGCCATCTACGGGGCGCGTGCCGCCTTCGGTGTCATCCTGATAACCACGAAACAGGGTAGCAGCGACCGCATCCAGGTAAGCTACAATAACAACTTTGCCTGGAAACGCCCCTCTATCCTCCCTAACAAAACTTCCGACCCTTATATCTACCTGAAACTGAAAAACATCGCCGTACTCAACACTCCCTGGAGTTCCGGTCACGTCGCCAGCGACGAACGCCTGGAATGGGCACGCCAGCGCTCCGACAATCCTGACGGGACCGACCCGGTACGCCTCAACCCGCTCGACGAAACGCAGTGGGAATATATGGGAAACCGCGACTGGACACGTTATTTCCTGGATAAGAATACATTCAGCAATACACACCAGCTATCGGTCTCCGGCGCCACCGAGAAAACAAAGTTCTACCTTTCCGGCGGTGTGGACGATGAGAACGGTATCCTGGCCGGTATCGTAAAGAATGACAACTACCGCCGCTACAGTATGCGGGCCAAGGTCAGTTATAAAATATGGGACTGGCTGACGCTCTCGAACAACACTTCGTTTGTCGCCACCAACCGCATCAAACCGAGTTATCTTTCCAGCCGCGACGAACCGTATATCGACAGCAACGGCATCCGCCAGAAAGGGAACGGCGACTCGAACATGAGCATCTTCTACGACCTGGCTCCCACCGACTGGGACAAGAACCCGGACGGAACCTGGGCAAACAATGCCGCCGGTATCGCCATGGCCCAGCTGGTAGACGGCGGCGAAGAAACGACCCAATACAACCGCCTGCAAAGTACGTTCTCCGCCGAGATGTCTTTCTGGGAAAAGATGCTGACGGTAAACGCCAACTTCACTTTCATGAAAGGAAACGAAGATTACGACTGGTTCAAAAACAAATATGTAATCGGATACGGGCCGAACGATATCCGCGAGCTGGGAGACAGCAAAGCCTACAAAAGCACGACCAACGATTATTACAGCGTACTGGAACTGTTTGCGACCTTCAACAAGGCTTTCGACAAACATTATGTGACCGGTATCCTCGGTTTCAACCAGGAATACAACCGCTGGAACTGGTACAAAGCCGAACGCGAAGGAATCATCTCGACCTCACTCCCGTCCATCGGACTGTCGTCGGGCGACCAATTCGTCAGCGAGCAATATGCCGACTGGGCCATCCGCGGGCTTTTCTTCCGTGCCAACTATACGTATGACAACCGTTATATCTTCGAAGTGAACGGGCGTTACGACGGAACATCCCGTTTCCCAAAGGAAAAACGTTTCGGGTTCTTTCCTTCTGCTTCCGCTGCCTGGCGCGTGGATGCCGAACCGTTCTTCGAATCTTTCCTTTCGACCGTCAGCCAGTTGAAGGTGCGCGCTTCATACGGTTCGCTGGGTAACCAGCTTGTCGGGGAATACGGTTATATCCCGGCCATGAGTTCACAACTGGGTAATTACATCATCAATGGCAAATTACAGCAGGTGGTAACCCCTCCTTCGCTGGTCTCTCCGGATTACACCTGGGAAGAAGTGCGTACCCTGAACGGAGGTCTCGACCTGGCTTTCCTGGATAATAAACTGACAGCCTCTGTCGATGTGTACCGCCGCAACACCAAAGGAATGCTTACGCTGGGTAAAGAACTTCCGGGCGTACTTGGCGCCAGCGAACCGAAAGAGAATGCCGCCGACATGAAAACAACCGGTTGGGAGCTGACAGTCGGCTACCGCGACCAGTTCCAGCTGGACGGCAAACCGTTCAACTGGGGTGTCAAATTCATGCTCTCGGATAACCGTTCGTGGATTACCCGGTTCGACAACCCGAACGGGAGCCTTACCCAATATTACAAGGGACAGGAACTAGGCGAAATATGGGGATTGCAAAGCGACGGTTTCTTCCAGAGTGAAGATGAAATCAAGAACCTCGACCAGTCGTCCATCATCCCCTGGGGTGCTCTGGAAATCGTCAACGGATGGCCGAAATATAAGGACCTGAACGGTGACAAGAAAATCACCAAGGGAAGCGTCACCGTAGGCGACCCGGGCGACCTGAGCGTCATCGGAAACTCTTCTCCCCGCTTCCGCTTCGGATTCAACCTGAATGCCGAATGGAACGGATTCGACCTGTCGGCCTTCTTCCAGGGAATTGCCAAACGCGATTATTATCCGATGAGTTACCTCTATTGGGGATTCTACCAGCAGCCGTATGCCGGCGGTCCCGAACACCTGTTCGACTTCTACCGCCCGACAACCGACAGCGATGTGGATATGGCCAAACATTCACAGTCCTATATCAATGCCGGGCTGGCAAACCAGAATCTGAATGCCCGTTATCCGGTGCTCCAGTCATGGCTCGCCGACAAGAACCTGGGCACCGATATCGACCAGTCGATGGGACTGGCTATCCCGCAGACCAACTATCTGCTGAACGGCGCTTACCTGCGTATCAAGAATATCACGCTGGGATATACCCTGCCGTCCGAATGGACCCGGAAGGCGCATCTGAGCCGGGTACGCGTATTCGTCAGCGGCGATAACATCTTCGAATGGAGTGCCCTGAAAAAATATTTCGACCCCGAAGCCGTTACCGACGAATCCAACTACGGTTATGTCTATCCGTTCAACCGCCAATACTCATTCGGTGTCAATGTCACATTCTAATCATCAAAAAAAGCAACAATGAAAAAAGAGTTATATTACCTGGCAACGCTTCTTACGTGCCTCGCATCTGCCTCCTGCAACGACAATTTTATGGAACGCCATCCGCAGACGGAGATTGGCGTAGACAGTTACTTCAATACGGAGCAGGACTTGAAAATGTATTGTTACAACCTGTACGACTTCCCCAACTTCAACAATTACACAGCCGATGCCGGAACCGACAACCAGGCAACGACAGACGTCGTGGAAGTAAAGAACATCATGATTTCGACCAATGCCAATTCGACAACGGTGAGTTCCGGATGGGACTGGGAGAAATTACGCACAATCAATCTTTTCCTCGATAACTGTGAAAAGGCTGCCGTAGCCGAAGACGTGCTAGCCCATTACCAGGGAGTAGCCCGCTTCTTCCGGGCCCGTTTCTATATGGACAAGGTAAAACGTTTCTCCGACGTGCCCTGGTACGACAAAACGCTGACTACCTCAGACGAAGACCTGTACAAACCGCGTGACTCCCGCGACGTTGTCATCCAGAAGATATTTGAAGACTACCGGTTTGCCGCCGAGCACGTGAAGACCGGCCAGGAGACAGGCGCCGTGGATAAATGGGTGGTCCTCACCTATATGGCACGCCATGCGCTGTACGAAGGTACCTACCGCAAATATCACGACGAACTGAATTTGCAGGGTTCAGCCAACACCTATCTGAAAATAGCCGCTGATGCCGCTCTCCAAATCATGAACGAAGGAGGCTTCAGTATCTATACGACCGGCGATACGGATAACGATTACCACACTTTGTTTGAAAGCCCCGACCTAAGCAGCAATCCGGAAATTATTCTGGCCACTTATTTCGACAGAAAGATAAAAGGGAATGGCTTCTGGGCTTTCATGTTCGGTAATTATATCCCTTGCCCGACCAAAGACCTGGTACAATCTTACCTGATGAAAGACGGTTCCTACTATTCCGCCCAGCCGGGTTATGAAACCAAGCAGTTCGTGGAAGAATTTCAGAACCGCGACCCGCGTATGTGGCAGACACTCGCCTGGCCGGGATGGGAGCTGATCAACACGATGACCTATGCCCCGGGAGCCGGCATCTATGTGCAGAATCTGAACAAGAACTTCTCCGGCTACCATCAAATCAAAGGTTTCATCAATAATAAGGATGAGGATTATTACCTGGGAATCGACTACCCTGTACTGCGTTACGCCGAAGTACTGCTGACCTATGCCGAAGCCCGTGCCGAACTGGGTGAGTTAACCCAAGACGATTTGGATAAAACAATCAACCGCCTCCGTTCGCGTGCCGGCATCCCTCCCCTGAAACTAAATCCGGCAGCCGACCCGGTCATGCAGAAAGCCTTCCCAAGCATCTCCTCCACCTTACAGGAAATACGCCGCGAACGCCGTGTCGAACTGGCCCTCGAAGGTTTCCGCTACGATGACCTGATGCGCTGGAAATCCGGCAAATTACTGGAAAAAGAACCTGAAGGCCTCTACTTCCCTTCCTTAGGCAAATTCGACCTGACAGGCGACGGAGTAGAAGATATTTACCTGATTCCTTCCTCACAGGATATCCCCGCCGAAGCGGATAAGGAAACCAATTCGCTGGGTAAAAAGCTGGTATATTACAAAACCGGCACAATCGATGACACGAATGCGACTGTTTACCTGGCCGAAGGGACAAAAGGAAATATCCTGACGATTAAAGACATGGGCACCTTCCAGGAACCCAAATTCTATTACCGCCCCGTCCCGAAACACGAGGTCGACCTGAATCCGGCATTGGCTCCGCAGTTGTTCGGGTGGGAATAAAACAAGTGATACATAGACATAAGATAATAATACTAAAAACAAGAATATATGAAAACGACAAATGTATTAATCGCCTTATCATTCATGGCGGTAAGCGTATGTAGCCATGCACAGGATGCGCTACCCAAACAAATAAAAGTAGGAAAAGAACGAGTGAAGGCACGCAAGGAAATCCGGTTACCCGAAATAGACGGATATAACCTGTTGAAATGTGATTTCCATATCCATACAATCTTCTCCGACGGCATCGTATGGCCGACATTGCGGATACAGGAAGCCTGGGAAGAAGGCCTCGACGCCATCGCCATCACCGACCATATCGAAGGGCAGCCGGCGCGTCCCGGCGTAGAAAAAGGGAATCATAATTATTCCTTCGACCTGGCAAAAGAGGAAGCGGACCGCCGGGAAATCATCCTGATAAAAGGGGGCGAAATCACTCGCTCGATGCCTCCCGGACATCTGAACGCCCTGTTTGTCAAAGATGTAAATGCGCTCGACCAGAAAGATTACATGAAAGCAATCGAAGAAGCCCACAACCAGGGTGCCTTCATCCAATGGAATCATCCGGGATGGGGTGTCGACTCTATCCTATGGCACGACGTACACGAAACGCTCTACCAGAAAGGCTGGCTGAACGGCATCGAAGTATTCAACGAATTTGAATGGTATCCGGTCGCCCTGAACTGGGTAAACGAAAAGAACCTGACCTTACTTTGCAACACCGATGTACACGACGTAATCGAACGCTTATATGATTTCCGCACCACCAGCCACCGTCCGATGACGCTTGTCCTGTCGAAAGACCGCACGGAAGAAGGAATCCGCGAAGCTCTTTTCGACCGCCGTACCCTGATATGGTTCTATGACACTCTGATGGGAAAAGAAGATTTACTGCAAAAGTTCTTCGAGGCTTCCGTCGAAATGAAACCGGTCCACCACTCCACCCCCGAACGTTCATACCGGAGTATCGTGAACCATACAGATGTCCCCTTCCTCCTCCGGAAAACAGATAAGAATGCAAACGGTTATCCGGAAACAATCAAGATACCCGCCGGAGAAACGATACTTGTCATACAACCTAAAGCAAACAGCAACCAATCGGTGTCTTACCTGGTCGAGAATATGATTATCAGTCCGGAAAAGAGATTAGAGGTCCGGCTGTTCTAAGGTGTTACCTCAAATTATCTGTTTTAAATATTTCAATAATTATCAGATTTGAATGAACGTAGCGTCGTTGGTAAGGGCGGTTAGCGAACCGCCCTTACTGTTCAATTTTCCAATTGCCCTTTATTTCTTATGATATTATCAAAATTAAACCCCTATCTTTGCAGTCTCAACAAAAAACTCTCGTATGAATTGGTTGCAGGAAGCTTTTTTAGAGCCGACGATGTTGCAGGCTGTTATAGTTATCTCGCTGGTTTCGGCCGTGGGATTATTCTTGGGAAGACAGAAGATATTCGGTATATCGCTGGGGATCACCTTCGTATTCTTTGCCGGAATTCTGGCCGGACATTTCGGGATTGTTGTCAATAAAGACATGCTGAACTTCGCACAGAGCTTCGGTTTGATTCTGTTTGTCTACTCTTTAGGGTTACAGGTCGGTCCGGGTTTCTTCTCCTCTTTAAAGAAAGGCGGAGTAGCCATGAACATGATGGGATTGGGCGTCATCCTGCTGGGATTGCTCATGACCCTTGTTTTCCATTGGACAACCGGTGTTTCGTTGCCGAATATGGTCGGCCTGCTTTGCGGAGCCGTTACCAACACACCGGCTCTGGGTGCTGCGCAACAGGCTTTATTACAGGTAGAACCGGCCGATTACAAGGAAGTGACCGATATGGCACTGGCTTGTGCCGTTGCCTATCCTTTGGGAGTCGTAGGGGTTATCCTGGCTATTATCCTACTGAAAAAAGTGTTCGGAGACAAGAACCTGGCGGACGATAAAGAAAAACATAATACCAAACCCAACATCACCGAATTCCATATCAGCAACCCAGCTATCTACGATAAAAGCATCAAAGATATTATGAAGCTGACGGAGAAACATTTTGTGATTTCCCGCGTGTGGCGTAACGGAAAAGTAAGTATCCCTACCTCCGACACCGTACTGCATGAAGACGACCATCTGCTGATTATTTCCCATAAATCAGATGTCGAAACCATCAAAGTGCTTTTCGGAGAACAGGAAAACGTCGACTGGAACAAAGAAGATATCGACTGGAATGCAATCGACTCGCAACTGATATCCCGCCGCATCGTCGTTACCCGCAACCGGGTAAACGGCGTAAAGCTCGGTTCGCTCCGACTACGTAACCTGTACGGCATCAATATCACCCGTGTGAACCGTGCCGGTATCGACCTGGTTGCCGACTCGGCCCTCCATCTGCAGATTGGCGACCGCCTGACGATCGTCGGTGAAAAGAATGCAGTCAACAATGTTGGTAAAATACTAGGCGACGAGATCAAACGCCTGGATAACCCGAATCTGCTGGCGGTATTTATCGGTATCTCACTGGGGGTTCTGCTGGGGTCCCTGCCGATCATGTTGCCGGGGATGACTACACCAATCAAATTGGGTATTGCCGGCGGCCCCATTATTGTCGGTATCCTGATGGGTGCTTTCGGTCCGCGTTTTCATCTGACTACTTATACGACCATGAGTGCCAACCTGATGCTACGCCAATTAGGTATCGTCATCTATCTGGCCGGGCTTGGGATTGATTCAGGAGCCCATTTCTTCGAGACCGTATTCCGGGCGGAAGGGGCTTTATGGGTCGGACTAGGTTTTCTGCTGACGATTGTCCCTGTCCTGATTGTCGGTTTCATCGCTTCCCAGTTCTTCAAACTCGACTATGCGCACAACGTCGGGATGCTCTGCGGCAGTATGGCAAACCCTATGGCCCTGACCTATGCCAATACAACGGTCGAAGGCGACGAACCATCGGTTGCCTATGCCACGGTCTATCCTTTATCCATGTTTATCAGGGTGATATCGGCACAGTTAATCATTATGTTATTTACATAAAAAAGGGGGAACTTTCATTCCCCCTCCCCATAATATAATCCGTATCGATTATCCTTTCACAATTTCTTCTTTCTCTTTATCCCAGTACATCGTACGTCCTTCCAGATAAGCATGTGTTCCCATATGGGCAGTCATCGCTTCCTGGAATGCGGCATCAATATTACAGCTCGGCTGTTTATTCTGACGGATACATTCCAGCCATTCACGAATATGCAGGTGGGTCGTGTCGTAACGTTTACCGCTTACATAGGTGTAAAGCAAACCGCGCTGGGCAAAATATAATTCAGTTGGCGACGTAATAGCATCCACCGAATTCTGTCCCGGCACATAGGTGTAGAACGGTTCGTTCGGTTTGATGATCCCCTTGTCCATCTTCTCCTTGTAAATTTCGGATGCCGGATCCGCCTTCAGCGTAATCGTATTGGACAATTCCATCTGGGCATCATGTCCCATAATGACCTTTCCACGCGGACGATTGCTAGCTAATGTCGCACTGTACAACATCGTCATATCCCGGTCGGGGAACTCGAAAGTAGTCTGCAAGACGTCAGGTACCGTACGTCCGTCCTTGAAGTAATAGACACCACCCGACGATGTAGCCGAATGAGGAATACCCACTCCGAATATCTGATTGATCGCATCGTACTCGTGTGTCAGCAAGTCACCGCTCAAACCGGTACTGTAATCCCACCAGCAACGCCAGCGGAAGAAACGTTCCAGGCTGAATTTATCACGGGGATCAGGACCGATATACCGTTGCAGGTTGTTCGCTGTCATATAATCGGTATATTCCTTGATGCGTTCTTCCGGTCCTTCGAACTGTTTCCAGTCGATTGTGTCGGGAGAAGCGCCGTCTATCAGCGGATATACCCACGCCCCGTTCGGGTCGTTACGGTTGGTACATACTTCGATCAGCGATACTTTGCCGATCAGGCCTTTGTCGATAATCTCCTTGGCACGGATATAACTGTCGGTCTGACGTCCCTGATGCCCCAGCTGGAAAACGATGCCGGTTTCTTTTACCACCTGGCGCACCTGATAAGTCTCAGGAACTGTCCACGACAACGGTTTTTCCACATAGACATGCTTTCCGGCTTTAGCTGCTTCCATCGCCATCGTACTGTGCCAATGGTCGGGAGTAGCGATAATAACTGCGTCGATGTCATCGGCCGCCAGCAATTCTTTATATGTTCTGTAACGTTTCGGGCGTTTACCGAACTTTCCGTTCGAACCTTCGCGATGAATATTGGATGCCGCCAAAACAGCCGCTTCACCATACACATCGAAGATATCGCATACGCCGGTTACTTCGATATTCAAATCATCCTGCTCCTGGAACTGCTCGTAACGCTTGTCCTTGCTATCGTTCTTAGCCCCTTCAATCAGGCCGTCGATCCAGGAAGGTTCGGCAAAACCGGCTGCACGCATCAGCTGCTTGCCGCGGATACCGAAACCGATCATTCCGATACGAATCTTTTTCCCGTCCGGCTGGGCAGGAATCATATAATGTTCTTTATCAAACTTAAAGGCACTACCCAGACTTTTCGACTTTTTGTCGTACGTCTGTTTCTTGTAGACACCATAACCCAGTGCCCCCAATACCGGAATGGTAGCCAACGCCTTCAGGGCATTACGACGTCCTTCAGACTGAGGCCCCTGATTTTCTTTCGGAGTATTATTATTGTTTTCTGTTGCCATGATATTACATTAATTTGAGTTTAGACAATAAGGGAATCGCTTTTTTCAGATAGCGGTCCAGCCCGATAATATGAGAGGTGGGAAAAACCAGCAATACAGCCAGCGCCGCCATCTCTACCAGATTCTTGTCTATCCACAGATAAGACCCTTCGAACGGCATCATATATTGTGCCCCGATAAACGAAGGATGGGAAAGGTAATAAAATGCAAGCAATATCATCGCCCCGATAGAAGAGAGTTTGCTGAAAGCACCGGTAATCAGTCCGAGACCGATTAACAACAGCGCCCATTCGTTCAGCGCATTAACCATGTTCATCATGGCCGGATCACTAGCCAATCCGGCGAAAAAGTCAGACATAAAACCTTTGGAATCGAGGAGGTAAGGAAGCGATGTCCATTTGGGATTCAGGATCTTCACCAGTCCTTCGTAGGCAAAATGCCAGCCAATGAATAATCGCAGTACAACCATCGCGGTCAACTGCGCAGAAGTGTAAGAATCTTTTTGTATCATTTCATGTATTTGATTTATCGCCGCAAATATAGGGATAAAATCCGGAGAACAAAGGATTTGAAATACTGATGATACTAAAACTTTCTACATTTTACCAAAATTTTACTATTGTCGGCCTGGGTAGTAGCAAAAAGATATACATCTCCACCATCCATGATCTTTGTGCGTTTACGCAATTCTTCTACGGATAGAGGGAAATTACGGACAGTGATATTTGCACGGGGTATTTGTCCGGATATTCCTTTGCAGAGTTTCCCGGTAAAAGGGAATACCTCCTCTACGACAAAACTCCTGCCCGGAAAAACAGCTACTCCTATATCTGAGGTATAAAGATGGCTGCTCGTATGCAACTTTTCCAATCCGAAACGGGTAGCGGTACTTTTAAAGGCACCGGCTTTCAGCAACGAGGAATTGGGTTCATAGAGATAGTTTTTTACCTGACCGGACAGACGTAACTCTTCCCGACTCTCATCCTGCAAAGTAAAAATAAAAGATTCTTCCTCCCCATTGCCTGTATAATTAATGCAATGAATAACCGGAGAAGTTACGGACGCATCTCTTTCCACAACAAAAAGCAGTTCCTTACATTCGTTCTTTACCGACAACACATGGACTTCCACAGTTCCGGGTAAAAGCTCCAATGTCAACCGTATATCGGCCATAGGAGATAACTTTGCAATCACTTTCGGCGCATGGCGGAAGAGTTCCGGCAACAAGGCCGGCAGGTCGGGTTCACAATCCTGCAAAGCAAAAACCCGTTTATTCCCTTCGCCGCGACGGGCCGGGTCAATATAAAAAACATCGGTTCGGGGCAGTTGGGGTATTAACATTGTGCTATCCCCTTCCATAACCGTTATATTGTCGACACCCAATGCTGAAAAATTATTACGGGCAGCCTCGCAATAAGCAGGGAAACGTTCTATATAAGTTACTTGGCGGACTTTCCGGGAGAAGTAATAACTGTCAATTCCCAAACCACCGGTCAGGTCGCACAGGGTTTCATCTTCCTTCACCAAACGCTGTTTGTAGGAAGCCGTCTGTTCAGATGAACATTGCTCTGCCGATATCTTTGAAGGAAATAACAAATCGTCGTTTGCATACCATAGAGGCAGCTTTTCCTTAATCTGCCGCCGGGATGCAATCTGGTCTACTGCAAAAGGAACATCGATTGAAGGATAACGGGATGCACTCAGCAGAAGACGAGTCAAATCATCGCCTGCATGTTCTTTTACAAATCTCCGGAATTCAACTGTCTGTTTCATGCGGCAAAGATAAGGTTTTTATGATTAGTGATACAACGAATATTTTTCAAAAAAAATCCGCAAATTATTTGCAGTTTGTCAGAGAATATCTATATTTGCTGCCGTAATAACAAAAACAGTCATGAGAACATTTATAGTAAATACATTTTGGTGGTGGCGCTCTTTACTCCTACAACGGTCGTAAGGAACGCAGTCCTGTGTATATACTAGTCAAGATATCATAGAAAGGCCTGTCGCACTTGCGACGGGCCTTTTTTCTTTTTAATCCATTTACGAATACAATTAAAACAACATAGCAAAAGATGAAAACGTATCAAGTTGACAAAAACGGTTATTATGGTGAGTTCGGCGGCGCTTATATCCCCGAAATCCTTCACCAGTGTGTGGAAAACCTACAGAACATCTATCTGGAAGTACTGGAAAGTGAAAGTTTCAAGCAGGAATTCAACCAGTTGCTGCGCGACTATGTAGGCCGCCCCTCTCCCCTTTACCTGGCAAAACGATTAAGCGAAAAGTATGGTTGTAAGATTTATCTCAAACGGGAAGACCTCAACCATACGGGAGCCCACAAAATCAACAACACAATCGGACAGATTCTGCTGGCACGCCGCATGGGCAAAACCCGCATCATCGCCGAAACAGGTGCCGGACAGCACGGTGTTGCCACAGCTACCGTTTGCGCCTTGATGAACATGGAATGTATCGTTTACATGGGCAAGACGGACGTGGAACGCCAGCATGCCAACGTGCAGAAGATGGAGATGCTCGGTGCAACCGTCGTCCCTGTTACTTCCGGCAACATGACCCTGAAAGATGCGACAAACGAAGCAATCCGTGACTGGTGTTGTCACCCTTCCGATACGTATTACATCATCGGTTCCACAGTCGGCCCTCACCCTTATCCCGACATGGTAGCACGCCTGCAATCCGTTATCAGTGAAGAGATAAAGAAACAGTTACAGGAAAAAGAAGGGCGCGATCATCCGGATTACCTGATTGCCTGCGTGGGAGGCGGAAGCAATGCAGCCGGTACAATCTATCACTTTATCGACGACCAACGGGTGAAACTCGTACTGGCAGAAGCCGGAGGAAAAGGAATCTGTTCAGGTATGAGCGCCGCTACCATCCAGCTGGGAAAGAAAGGAATCATACACGGAGCCCGTACCCTGGTCATGCAGAGCGAAGACGGACAAATCGAAGAGCCCTACTCTATCTCTGCCGGACTGGACTATCCGGGAATCGGCCCGATTCACGCCAATCTGTCCGTCAGCCACCGCGCCTCTATCCTGGCTGTCGATGACGACGAAGCACTGGAAGCCGCTTTCGAACTGACCCGCCTGGAAGGAATCATCCCGGCACTGGAAAGCGCCCATGCGCTAGGAGCACTCAGCAAAGTGAATTTCAAGCCGGAAGACGTAGTCGTGTTAACAGTCTCCGGTCGTGGCGATAAAGATATGGATACGTATATTGAATACAAAAACAGAAAGTAACCGATGAAAAACTATCATTTCAAAACGATAAGCAAACAGGTCCTGGGCGACCTTCACACTCCCGTCAGCATCTACCTGAAAGTACGGGATATCTACCCGGAATCAGCCCTGCTGGAAAGTTCGGACTTCCACGGAAACGAAAACAGCCTTTCCTTCATCGCCCTCTGCCCGCTGGCAAGTATCGGCATCAACAACGGCGAATGTACGGCAACCTTTCCCGACGGCAACCGCGAAGTGACTCCCCTCAGCGAAAGCTATAACGTAGCAGATGCCATGAACGCGTTTCTGGGCCGTTACAGCATCGAAGGGGCTGACAAGAAAGTCTGCGGCCTGTTCGGATACACGGCCTTCGATGCTGTCCGTTATTTCGAAAACATTCCCGTCATGGAAGCCCATCACGAAGAGAACGATGCTCCCGACATGCTATACATATTATATAAGTATATCCTCGTCTTCAACCATTTCAAAAATGAACTGACATTGGTCGAATTATTGCAGGACAGTGAAAAGAGCAACTTACAGGAAATCGAAACACTGATTGAAAACCGCAACTATGCTTCCTATAACTTCCAGACTACCGGACCGGAGACCTCTCCCATCACCGGCGAAGAATACAAGGCTATGGTTCGCGAAGGTATCAAACACTGCCTGCGCGGTGATGTTTTCCAAATCGTTTTAAGCCGCCGTTTCGAACAACCGTTCAAAGGCGACGACTTTAAAGTCTACCGCGCCCTGAGAAGTATCAATCCTTCCCCCTACCTTTTCTATTTTGACTTCGGCGGCTTCCGCATCTTCGGTTCGTCTCCCGAAACGCACTGCAAAGTGACGGAAGGCCATGCAAGCATCGACCCGATTGCCGGAACCGCTTTCCGCACAGGCAACGTGGCTCTCGACAAACAGCGTACAGAAGCCCTACTCGCCGACCCGAAAGAGAATGCCGAACATGTCATGCTGGTAGATCTTGCCCGCAACGACCTGAGCCGCAACGCACACAACGTACAGGTCGATTTCTACAAAGAGGTACAATATTACAGTCACGTCATCCACCTGGTTTCCCGTGTAAGCGGCGAAGTGAACAGCGACAGTAACCCGATAAAAACATACATCGACACCTTCCCGGCAGGAACCCTCAGCGGCGCCCCGAAAGTACGTGCTATGCAGCTTATCACCGACCTCGAAAAACATAACCGCGGAGCCTATGGCGGCTGCATCGGATTCATCGGCCTGGACGGCGACCTGAACCAGGCTATCACTATCCGCACCTTCGTCAGCCGTGGCAACGTACTGTATTACCAGGCCGGTGCCGGTATCGTAGCGAAAAGCAACGACGAACGCGAACTTCAGGAAGTAAACAACAAGCTGGGAGCCTTGAAAAAGGCAATCGACCTGGCAGAGAAGCTGAAGAATTGAAAATTGAAAATTGAGAATTGAAAATTATGAGCAAGATATTATTATTCGACAATTATGATTCCTTCACCTATAATTTATTACATATTTTGAAGGAACTGGGTGCGGAGGTGGAAGTTTACCGCAATGACAAAATATCCTTGGAAGAAGTAGACCGCTTCAATAAAATCCTTCTTTCGCCGGGTCCCGGCATTCCGGAAGAAGCGGGCATTCTGCTTCCTTTAATCCGCCAATATGCCCCGACAAAAAGTATTCTGGGAGTATGCCTCGGAGAACAAGCGATTGGAGAAGCCTTCGGAGCAACCCTGATTAACCTGACAGACGTTCATCACGGCGTTTGTTCCGATATCCGGGTGACAGCTAAAGAACCGTTATTTGCCGGACTCGAAGCCGGATTCCGTGCCGGACGTTACCACTCCTGGGCAGTCTCCCGCGAAAACTTCCCCGATTGCCTGGAAATAACAGCCGAAGATATGGAAGAAAAACAAATCATGGCATTGCGTCACCGCACGTACGATGTCCGGGGTATCCAATTCCATCCGGAATCGGTTCTGACCCCGAAAGGCAAGATTATTATTGAAAACTGGCTGAAAGGATAACGAGGACTAATAAACATAAGAAAGAAGAGTTATGAAAGATATACTATACAGATTATTCGAACACCAGTACCTCGGACGGGATGAAGCCCGCCAGATACTTCAGAATATGGCTGCCGGCCAATACAATGATTCCCAGATAGCCAGCCTCATCACCGTCTATCTGATGCGTAACATTTCCGTAGAAGAGCTATCCGGTTTCCGCGAAGCCCTGCTCGAAATGCGCGTACCGGTCGACCTGTCGGATTACAAGCCAATCGACATCGTCGGTACAGGGGGCGACGGCAAAAACACATTCAATATCAGTACTGCTTCCTGTTTTGTCGTTGCCGGAGCCGGTTACAATGTGGTGAAACATGGTAACTACGGCGCAACCTCCGTCAGCGGCGCCAGTAATGTGATGGAACAACACGGTGTCAAATTTACCAATGATATCGACAAACTACGCCAAAGCATGGACACCTGCCATATCGCATACCTGCATGCCCCTTTATTCAACCCGGCCTTAAAAGCGGTAGCCCCGGTACGTAAAAGCCTGGGAGTACGCAGTTTCTTCAATATGCTCGGCCCGCTGGTGAATCCCGTTATGCCGGCTTACCAGTTATTGGGTGTATATAATTTACCTTTGCTGCGGTTATACAGTTACACATACCAGGAAAGCGGGACGCGTTTTGCCGTTGTCCACAGCCTGGACGGGTACGATGAAATATCACTGACCTCCGACTTTAAGGTAGCAATGCCGGAGAAAGAGAAACTATATACCCCGGAAATGCTTGGTTTTGCCCGTTGCACAGAGGATGACCTCGACGGCGGCCAGACTGTCGAAGATGCCGCCCGCATCTTCAATAACGTAATGACCAATACGGCAACCCCGGCACAAAAGAACTGCGTAATTGCCAACTCTGCCTTTGCCATCCAGGTCATCTGCCCGGAAAAGAAGATAGAAACCTGTATCGCCGAAGCCCGCGAATCGCTGGAAAGCGGCAGTGCACTGGCTACGCTAAAGAAGTTTATTTCACTGAATAATTGATTTATGAAAGATATATTGCAAGACATTATAGCCAACAAACGCATCGAAGTAGACCGGCAGAAACAAGCCGTACAACTCCGTACGCTACTGGCATTGGGTGGTGAACGGCTGGAACGTACCACCTATTCGATGCGTGCCTCGCTGGCTGCATCTTCTTCGGGTATCATCGCCGAGTTTAAACGCAAAAGCCCTTCGAAAGGCTGGTTGCATCCGGATGCCGCCATCCCGAACATCATCCCGGCCTATCAGCAAGCCGGAGCTTCCGCCTGCTCGGTCCTGACCGACCCGCAGTTTTTCGGTGGTTCGTTGGGTGACCTCTGCCAGGCACGCAAGCTGGCTGAGATTCCTCTGTTGCGGAAAGATTTTATCATCGACGAATACCAGGTGTACCAGGCCCGGGTCATGGGAGCCGACGCAATTCTGCTAATCGCCGCCTGCCTCACCCCCGACCAATGCTTGTCACTGGCAGAGCTGGCGCATACCCTCCAACTGGAAACATTGCTGGAAATCCACAGCGAATCGGAATTGGGGCATCTCAACCCGCATATCGACATGCTCGGTGTTAACAACCGCAACCTCGGGACATTCCATACCGATGTGGAAAATTCGTTCCGTCTGGCAGAAATCATGCAGGAAGTCAGCAAAGAAAAGGACCTCGCTCCCCTCCTGGTTTCGGAAAGCGGAATATCAGACACAGCCACAGTAAGCCGCCTTCGTGAGGCTGGCTTCCGCGGTTTCCTGATTGGTGAGACATTTATGAAAACAGAAGAACCGGGCGATACTTTGTCCGCTTTCATAGGAGGTTTGCCATGCTAATCAAGGTTTGCGGCATGCGGGAACCGGAAAATATCCGGCAGGTAGCAGAGACGGGAATCGACTGGATGGGTTTCATCTTTTACGCTCGCTCCGCTCGCTCAATTGACAATGGAAAATGGAAAATTGACAACGAAAGAAAGAGCTCCTCTCTTAATAATTTTCAATTCTCAATTTTCAATTTTCAATTGAAGAGGGTCGGCGTCTTCGTCAACGCCACGCCGGAAGAAATGATGAATACAGCCGCCCGTTACCGGCTCGATTACCTGCAATTGCATGGAAACGAATCGCCGGACATCTGCTATACCCTCCATAAACGGGGATATGCAATCATCAAGGCATTCTCTATCGCCACCGAAGAAGATTTAAAACCGGTCGCCGATTACGAAGGCCGTGCCGACTATTTTCTTTTCGACACCAAATGCAGTAGCTATGGCGGTTCAGGCAAACAGTTCGACTGGTCGGTACTCTCCGCCTACAAAGGGCAAACGCCTTTCCTGCTCAGCGGCGGTATCAACCCCGACAGCGTAGAAGCCCTCCGGAACTTCAACCACCCGAAACTGGCCGGTATCGACCTCAATAGTGGTTTCGAAACCAGTCCGGGCATGAAAGACGTAGAGAAACTGAAAACATTTATTGACAAGATTAAAAATAAAAAGACTGACATATGAATCGTATTACAAACTTATTCGAAACAAAAAAGAACGGCATCCTGTCCGTTTACTTTACAGCAGGTTATCCTCAGCTAAATGATACGGTAACCATTCTGAAAGAACTGGAAGCAAAAGGTATCAACATGGTCGAAGTAGGCATCCCTTTCTCCGACCCGATGGCAGACGGTCCCGTCATCCAGGAAGCCGCTACACAGGCATTGCGAAACGGCATGTCGCTCCACCTCCTGTTCGAACAGTTGAAAGACATACGGAAAGAGGTACAAATGCCTTTAGTTCTGATGGGCTACCTCAATCCGATTATGCAATTCGGCTTCGAAGACTTCTGTAAAAAATGTGTGGAAGTAGGTATCGACGGCATGATTATCCCCGACCTCCCTTTCGCCGACTACATGTCCGACTACAAAGAGATAGCCGACCGCTACGACCTGAAAATGATTATGCTTATCACTCCTGAAACTTCCGAAGACCGTATCCGCCTGATTGACGAACACACTTCCGGCTTCATCTATATGGTATCGAGTGCAGCAATAACAGGTGCACAGCAGAGTTTCGACGACCAGAAACAGGCCTATTTCCGCCGTATCAACGGAATGAACCTGCAAAATCCCCGCCTGGTAGGTTTCGGAATCTCCAACAAAGCCACCTTCGATGCCGCCTCCTCTAATTCCTCAGGCGCCATCATCGGCAGCAAATTTATCCAATTGCTGAAAAGCGAAACTACAATCCCCGGAGCTGTAGATGCATTACTGGAAGGTTTGAAAAAATAGGACGGCAACCTGCCTGAAATGGGTAGGCATCGAAACAACAACGGACAGGCATCGCTTTATCTATGGATGCCTGTCTGTTTTTAGATTAACAAAATATACTCGAAAAAACAGCTACTTACAACAATATTATTCCCTACTATCTAGTACATTTGCCAAAAACAGGAACGTCTTTTGTGCGTTTTTGCCATTTTCAGGAACATAAAATTGATTTTATCATGGAATTATATCGTAGCATCATTGAAGATTTAAAAGATTGGAAAAGCAGACCGGATAGAAAGCCACTAATTTTAAAGGGGGCCAGACAAACTGGAAAAACATGGATATCATGAAACTAATATCGATCCGATAATCTTTATACATCTGAAAAAAAAACAGTTACCAGTTTATAACCGACAACTGTTTCTCTTTTCAGCGGAAAGCGAGGGTTTTGAACCTATAACTCTAACCGCTTATATTTCAGCTACTTTGCTTTCAAAATTTCAAATAGGTAACGAAACAGTAACGATTTTCAACCGTTAAGCCTGTCCAACTTTGACCGCTGTTTGTCTGCCTAACTTTCGGGTTCAAAGATACGGCATTCTTTTGAAACTCGCAAATATCTGATAATAAATATTTTTGGGTTAGTGCAAGGTGCAAGCTATATATATAAATATATACTTGCACCTTGCACTAAAAAAAAGCACTGGGGTACAAATGGTTAAAACAAAATCCGTATCTTCGTAACCGATTAAAAACAAACGTGTATGATAATAACTAACCGTGAAGAAGTAATAGATAAAGCGTTCGGAGTATTTGTCAGGATGAACTACGAGAAAGCAAGCATCATCACGCTTGCCAAAGCCTGCGGAGTGACAAAAACGGGCATCGTTTATTATTTTCCGCACAAGCTGGATTTATTCATGGCTGTGGCAGACAAATACGTGCTAAAAATGCACGAACCGGGAAACAAGTTTGCCGCTCCTGCCGATACGTTGGAGAAGTTCATCGGGCAATACGTGGCGGGGGTAGCCGCTTCCATGAAAAGGATTGTTGAACTGATTGACGATAATAGCAGCCCGCATGATTGTAGCCCTAACTTCTACTACTTTCATTTCCTGTCACAAGTGCGTATGTACTATCCGGGCATCAGGCAGAAAATTGAGAAAATCTACCGACAAGACTATGACCTATGGGAGAAAGTCATACAAAAAGCAAAAAACAGCGGGGAAATCAGAAACGACACGGACGTGAAGAAAACGGCTACCATGTTCCGGCAAATGTTTTTAGGACTGTCATACGAACAAGCATTTCTGAACGGTCTAAACGTGGACGAACTGGCAGAAAACTTTCGCTATATCTATTCGCTGCTTAAAGCCTGATACAGTTTTGTTTTTTTAACTTCTATTATTTTTGAACGTATGTTCAAAATGTGGCGTTTTTGTTTTATCTTTGGAGCATGAAGCAAAATTCAGCGACATGGATAAGGTTCAGAAACAAAGAGGAAGCATCGTGCTACACAAAGAAACAAGGGACGGTGCAGACTACATACGGATAGAATATGCGAACAGTCAGGCTGTAACCCAACTGCTCGCCCAAGACACGGGTATGGAAATGGCTGGCAACGGCTCTGCATACATGGCATCAGCCGCTTTCAGCCTGCCGGATTTCTACGACCGCTATTCGCCCCACGCCTATATTGATTACAGCCGGGTTTACGTGCGGCATCCCAAACCTAAAAGGGAATACACACTGCCGAAAGGCTACCTCGAACTGCTGGAACAGAAGCGTTACAGCCCCTCGACCGTCAAAACATACCGTGCCTATTTCAGCGACTTCATGGAATATCACAAGGGACGGAACATCGACCGCCTGAAAGTGCCGGACATCAACAAGTACATACTCTATCTTGTGAACGAGAAGAAAATCTCGGTGTCGCAACAGAATATGCGCATCAATGCTATCAAGTTCTATTACGAACAGGTGAAAGGCGGCAAACGGCAATACTACGGCGGTATCACCCGTGCCAAAGAGTACAAGAGCCTGCCCGAAGTGTTGAGCAAGAATGAAATTAAGCGCATCCTTGCACAAATTTCCAACATCAAGCATCACTGCATGATTTCGTTGGTTTACTCTGCCGGACTTAGAAGAAGCGAATTGCTTAACCTGACCCCGCAGGACATCAACAGTGAAACAATGTCGGTTCGCATTATGGGCAAGGGGAAGAAATGCCGTTATTCGCTCCTTTCACCCAAGTTGCTGGAAGAACTACGGCACTACTTCCGGGAATATCGCCCACAAAAATGGTTGTTTGAGGGCGAAACACCCGGAGAGCAATATTCGGCAAGTGCATTGGTGAAAGTGCTGAAAGAAGCCGCACATCGTGCAGGCATCAAACACCGTGTACACGTACACATGCTGCGCCACTCCTTTGCCACACACTTGCTGGAACAGGGAACAGACCTGCACACGATACAGGAATTGCTGGGACACAACGACATCAAGACCACAACCATTTATCTTCATGTGTCAAGTGCCCATAAAGCAAAAATCCCTAATCCTCTTGATACACTGGATAATTCGTGAGGTGCAGTTATAGAAGTGTAGGAACGACACCATAAGGTGCGGTTATAAATAAATTAGCAATAAAATTTGAAATATGGATAAAGACGAGATAATATCAAAATTAGGATGGTTTACTCAAATGAAGTCTATACCACCCTTAACTGATAAATTCAAAACAGAGCAAATTATCTTTTTTGAAAATATCATCCATTTCTTACAAGATAATGGATTGACAACTAAAGAAATACTAAAAAAAGGAGAAAAGCCTACAGATAATACTGAAATAAAAATTGGAGATTTAACGGAAGAGGGATTAAAGTTTTATCTGTATGGCATTAGAAAATGGCGACAAAAATACGATAGAGCAAAAGACGGGATTAAAGCAATCAATGACTTTGCTTTTATTGAAAAGAAATTAAAAGAATTTAGAAGTAAAAATATTGCTAACAAAGCGTGATAACGCCTAACAGCGTTCCCCGCTTAGCCATTACCAACAAATAGCGTACATAATATGAATGATGTAACAAAAGTAAGAATAGTATATGAATGTAGCATAATAGGCATTGTTTTGCTGACATTCTTAAAAGGTATGTTCCCTTACATGGGAGCATGGTGGCGAGTAGCCCTTATTGCTTCACTTGTAGGACTTTGGTTTTCATTGTCTTACCTGAAACGGCATAATTATAAATGGGGGTTCAATTACATAGGAAACCATTTATATATTAACCTCTTATTGAAAGTACAGAAGTGGTTTCAGAACGCTACAATCATAGCCTTATTGATACCTGTATTCTTAAAAGACCTCTTGTATAATCAATATTGCTTAGTAGCATATATATTGCTTGTAGGCATGTTCTTAGGCGTGAAGC
>NZ_QTMM01000006.1:291976-294016 GCF_003635445.1 Parabacteroides sp. AF17-3
AAAGACCTCTTGTATAATCAATATTGCTTAGTAGCATATATATTGCTTGTAGGCATGTTCTTAGGCGTGAAGCTGGCTACTTACACAGTAGAGTACGCTATATACAAAAGTAAATTCATTGGTAACAAGGAAAGATAACCCCTGAACGGTGTTCCTTTCCAAACCATTAATGGTAATAAGGTATATGATAGACTATTTATATTATAGGTTTTATAGATTATGGCTTCATTCTTCTGTATCGGAAGGAGCCACATTTTTGGCAATGCTTTTGTTTTCGGTCATGTTAAGTACAAATGTATTAACCGCATGGGGTATATTAACCCAATACGGAATCATTGATTATCCGTCCGATACTCAATACTATATCATTGAAGGCAGTTTAATAGCATTGCTGTGTGGCAGATTTTTCTTCAAGAAAAGGTACAGAAGAATTATAACCAAGTATGAGGATGAAAACTCTGTGCAACGTAAAGTTGGAGTGTGGGCACTTACTGTATATATAGTGGCAACCTTTACTTGCTTTTTCATAGAGGCATTGCACAGACAGGGAAAAATATAATTTACCATTAACGAAGCAGGATAACGGACAAGCCGTTCCCTGCTGAACCATTATGAACAATTAGAGTACACGATATGAGAAATGAAATTTTACAGTTGAAAGATTTGGGTCGTATGCCTAATGAAAGCATCAATGATACAGAGAGTATTGATGAATTAGTAAATACTTATGATGCCTTATTAGAACAAATACAACTTCCCATATCATTTGATGAAGCTATGGTGTTGGTACAAATCTTTCCTGAAAATGCTTTTTATGATTTGCAGTGGAGTTTATTAAAACTTGTAGAGTCTGTTTGCGTTGATGATGAGAATAAGTATATTCAGTTAATAAACTCTTGCCCAAGCCAAGAATGGCGGGACACTCTAAATGCTCGCTATGCAAATTATAAAAGGCACAAGGGGTAAAGTAAGTTCATAACAAGCCGGGATAACGGACTAACGCCGTTCCCCGCCAAGCCATTATAAACCATAAAGCGCATAAATATGTACGAAGAATTTTTAGAAAAGAGCCTCAATAATAAGAGGCAGGCAGTAGATGATACTTTTATTGCCAAATACGCCGATTTGTCCTACCCCGAACTGAATACTTTATGGCAGGAAGTCGGGCTGGGCAGTTATTGTAATGGGCTGTTTAAGCTTATCAATCCGTCCGATTACCAAGATGTGATAAACTCCTGTTATGAGAAGGAAGATGACAAATCGTTTCTGCCATTCATGTGTACGGCTTTCGGCGATGTCTTTGCCTATGTAAAGAACCCAAGACTGAATAATTACGTTGTTTATCTGAATGTCAGATACGGAACATATTTAATACTTCCTGCCAATCTTCGTGCAATTTTTAATAAGGTAATGGTAAATCAAAGTTTCTTGAAAGGTTGGTTTGACTTAGAAAATTATCCTGTAATACAAGAGAAACTCGGAACTCCCGACAATGACGAATGTTTCGGGTATTCCCTACTGTTGGCTATGGGAGGAAGTGAGGACATTGAAAACATCAAGATAGTCAAGACTATTCCGTACATTGACATCTGCACACAAACAATCGGTGAATTTGAAGTTGCAGATAAATATTGAGTATAGAACTGGTTGATAACAACGCAGGATAACGGACGAGCCGTTCCCTGCTAACCATTACCAACAAATAGCGTACATATATGAATGATGTAACAAAAGTAAGAATAGTATATGAATGTAGCATAATAGGTATTGTTTTGCTGACATTCTTAAAAGGTATGTTCCCATACATGGGAGCATGGTGGCGAGTAGCCCTTATTGCTTCACTTGTAGGATTGTGGTTTTCACTATCTTATCTGAAACAGCATAATTATAAATGGGGGTTCAATTACATAGGAAATCATTTATACATTAACCTCTTATTGAAAGTACAGAAGTGGTTTCAGAACGCTACAATCATAGCCTTATTGATACCTGTATTCTTAAAAGACCTCTTGTATAATCAATATTGCTTAGTAGCATATA